>CAJPST010000116.1 GCA_905373425.1 uncultured Mesocricetibacter sp. | reverse complement strand
CACGCAAACCGGAAATGTATCCATCAGAACGGATACGTCCAATCATTCGTGTCAACATAGTTTTCGGATAAAATCGCCCTGTTAAAACCGAGCGCATATATTCTCCAGCCAGTTGTGGCGGAATATCTTTACTTTCCGATTTTTTCAGACGACCTTCCGCATCTTTTCGCTTCGGTGTCGTTTCTAGGAGAATGCGCCATACGGAAGGCGGTTTAGTTTTCCAAGCCACTGGTTCGATTTTTAACTCATCCCAGTATTTTGCCAAATTTTCCGCCAACTGCCCAAACGTAGTATCCAGCCAAAATCGAACAGAAATCCGCGCGGCATTAGGGGCAAGCCCTAAGATATAAAAACGGGTGTTGGGAGAGAGTTCGGGTGCAATTTCTTGCAGCGGACGACCTTTGCTGATTTGTTCCAACACGTTAAAAATTTTGGCACTTTCTTGTTCATCATCCGGTGGCGTGAATACTTGCGCAAAGAAGCCCTCGGCAGCCTGCGCCATAGCGCTATCATCCGCTTCCGCCCAAAAGACCGTGCTGGCATCGCCGATGGTCAAGCAGTGATTGTTTTCGCGGCGCAACAGATAGTTTAGCGCGGTGGTGTAGGCAAAGGCGGATTGTTCGGAAACGGGCGCATTTGCGCCTTGCTCTTTGCCAAAAGAGGCAAAGGCTTCTTTGTTAAACGATACAATCATTTGTTCTGCTTTACCGCCATTTACCCCTTTAATTACAGGATGTTTTTCTGCAATTTTTGATTGTTCGCCACTAATTAAGCAAAAACCATCCGAGATTTCTTCATTCTCTATTTCTTGAATCCATAGTTTTAAAGCATCTTTTCGTTGATGAATATATCCACTTGTACCACTAAGTTTAAATACCATATTGGTATCTATCATTTCTTTTTTACATAGCGGATTTTGAAACATATCAGGTTGCCATGTTTCTAAAAATTTTCTTAGTGCTAATAAACCTTCATCTTGAGAGTCTTTTAGTAAACCCAAGTGATAGCTTCTGAAAGAATTATAACACCGTGTGGTTCTACTAGGATCCTTTGTTTCCTTTGCAGTTATGCCTAATATATACTGACTGTTACCCCATAAAAATTTTGGTTTTATACTATTACTATCAGAACCACCAACTTTAGGAACACTCATATATTTAGGCTGTGGTTTCTTATCTTCGGATAAATGTGGCATCACATCTTTCAGACGACCTTCTTTATCCAACACCAAAATCCAGCCGATTTTCTCCTCGCTAAAACCATAAGGCGGCACTTTCGGGTTGCCCATGTCATCGGTTTCCGCTGCCAAACGGCGGTAATAGCGGGCAAGGGACGCAAGAATCATGCTTTCACCTCCTCGGCGTAAAACGGCGGTACATCAATCACGCCTTCTTCCATTTGTGCGCGGAAAAAATGAGGCGTGTTGCCGTGGTCAAAATCAATATCGTGCAGCATCCAGCCTAAATCGCGGTTTGCCTCGCTTTCCGATAATGCTGACGGCGGCAATGGTTCGCCTTCGTCAATCAACGCAAAATCGGCAGGAAATTCACGCACACCCAAACAAGGCTGCTGAAAACATTGCCCCTTTTTCGCACGGCGTTTGAACATCTCGATATGCTTGGTAACGGTCTCATCCGCGCCCGCTTTTGCCGTCAGCACCGCATGAGCTTCAATCACATAAGCCACGTCTTTAAGCACCGTCGCCGCGCGCTGCTGGCGGTCGTCTTCAATCAGCGTATATAAATCGGCAACACTCTTGCGCTTCATCGCACCGCTGACCTTACCCGCCGAAATCTTGCCGCCCAACTCATTGCGCCGCACCGACTCAAACCGAATCGGCTTTAACACATAAATGCGGTCAATCACCCACCGAATCTCCGGCTTCCAATGCACCGCCGCCAAAATCCCGCGTGCCGCCGACGGCGTGATGACATCATAAGACACCCGCTCCACCTTCATCTCCGGACGGGTAAAACAGGCATAATCGCCCCAAACGTGTAGGCGGATTTGGTTCATTTGGTTCTCCTTTGGGTTGGAAAGTGCGGTTTCAGACGACGTTTTATGGATTTTCATGTTCGTCTTCTGATAATTTCCGTTTTAATTCTTTTGGAAGAAATTTATCTATTTCATCATCAGAAAAAGTCATGTCTTCCATGTTTTTAAGTGCATTTTGTGCTTTTTGGTAAGCTTCAAAATTTGTACTTGGAGCTCCTAAATAAATATTATGCAAATCTTCTAGTAATTTATCCCTTTGCAAGCAAATCTCATCGATTGATAACTGCTTCATACGAAGGGCGGTTAAAAGTGTCAGATATTGTTCACGAATGAGCCAAATTTCTGCTGCTGCTTGGCGATGCTTTTGTGCAATTATTCCCAAGTCGTAATCTTTTGTATAAGAATTAAGGACAAGTAGAATAGTAGATATTATTGCTACAATAAATTCGGCAAGTTTTTTATATTCAGGGCAAAATTCAAAAAGCATGGTAATTACTCCACCAGCAATAATTGCTGAAAGAATAATTTGCCATCTTTTAATACTTGCATTCTTCTCCAATAAAATATCAGCGCATTTTTCATGTGTTTTATGAGTGTAAACTACCCGCCCATAACACTCTCGTAATTGCCCTTCTAAAATTCTTTCTTCATTAGTCATAATCACTTCCATCCGTAACAATTGGAACATGGATTCTATCTTTAGCTACAACCACGCCATTTTTAACGCAGTAACATTCAACGATATGGTCTCCTTTAAAATCAGTATGTTCAAATTTTTGCTGCAACCCTTTATCTTTTTCAATTTGCCCACGAATACAGTTTCTTCTTTGTGCTTCTATTCCACGATTTAAAACCTTCCAATATATTTCATAAGGCTCTGAAACAGAAATATTTGTAATCTTGAAAAGTAATTCTTTGTTGGCTTTAAGCTGCATAAAAGCTGGTATGTGTCTCAACAAAAATTTAAATGAGCCACCTTGTTTTACTTCACAATCAATTTCCAAATTTTCACGAATATCAACAGGAAATCTATCTTCTATAAATTGCTCCGTATTTCTCCACTGTTTACTTATTGTTGCAGCCAAGCTTTCCATTGCAGGCTCTTTTTTGGCAGGAAATGGTCGCCCATAAATTTTTTTCCATTTATCATTTACACTGCTTTGATTTTCGGCATCAATAGCCTTCAAGCACAAGTCATAGGCTTTTTTTGCTTTCTTCTGAAACTTTTTCTTTACCTTAACTCTTTGTTTGCTACCCAATGCAGCATATTCTGTTTGTTCTGGTAATTCAGACAAGTATTTAAAAAAATCTCTGCTGAGCCAATCATAATAAGAAAAACTCTTATCATCATAATAATCTGTTGATTTCAAAAAATTATAAACTAGCGTATCAATAAGTAGTCCTCCCATTGCTACACCATGTTTATTTTTCCAAGCTCGTGCCATTTTGCACAAACGCCGTAAATTCTGATTTTTATCTTTATCAGCAGAAGAAATTTCATCTATTTCTTCTCGTGGTTTGGTAATTTTCCAACTTCCTCCATTTTTAGTATCAGGATATTTAAAACTTCCATCCTCCTGCTCAAAAACAGGCTGAACCTCAATATAAAAGTTAGAAAAAGTTACAGTAACAACCAATCTATCAACACTAACAGCCGTGCGTGAATAACGGTTTAGAATGGCTTCTTTTGTATCAGAAAGTAGTTTGTATTGCCCATTTTGAGCATTTTTATAGGTATCCCAACTAGATTTTGGCATGATGTACAGCATATCTAAGTCAGAAATTCCATTGATACCTGTTTTCCGACCAAACGATCCCACCTGTAAGGTATTTGCTGTTTCGGAATCGGTATTGCGAAACTGCTTATTTAATGTTTTAGTTAATTCTGCATAACGATCACTTATTGTCTGTTTATTAGAAATCGCTAGGTTATCAATAAACTCTTCAAACATCTGTGAAATGCTCATTATTGTTTTCCTTTATGGTTAATATAATGTTATTAATATCTCAAAATACTGAATTTTCAGCTTTGATAAAAACGCTATCCTCCCAAGAGAGCCCCGCCACGTCATCATATAAATCCAGCCCAATCAGCGTATAAAACTGTTTGCCGAAGTTTTTCTCGTTTATCGGTTCGATACGCCCTGCTTTATACAAAGCAGCGAGGGCTTTTTCGGAGATTTGGACGGCATAGGGTTGCAGTTTGCGTAAAAGTCCGCCGATGTGGTCGGCGTGATGCAGGCTGCTGATGAGATTTTCGGCCTCGTTGTCGAACGGAATAATCAGCGGCTGCATATGGCTTTCGATCATGTGGAATTTGTCGGCGATGGTTTGGAATGGGAAATCAAGGCTTTGCCCTGTGTTGTGGTGCATTTGCAGGATTTGTTTGTAATCCAGTTCTTTACCTTTTAGGTCGTAAAGGTCTTTGAAATAGGCGGCGACAGCTTGGGTGGATAAGAGGTCGTCTGAAAAGCTGTCGGCGGTCAGGCGCATAACGGCGGCTTGGGTGGCAAGTTCAGGCGGGGCTTTCCATTGTTCTTCAGGTGCGAATATCCATACAAAGCTGTTTTCAGACGGCCTTTTGCCTTCGCGGTTGCAGCGTCCTGCGGCTTGGGCTACGCTGTCTAAGCCTGCTTCGGCGCGCATCACCAGCGGAAAATCCACATCAACACCGGCTTCAATTAAGGAGGTGGCGATAACGCGGCAAGGTTCGTCGCTTTTCAGACGACCTCGGATCTCATCGAGCTTTTGGCTACGGTGTTTGGCACACATTAAGGTGGTCAGGTGGAACGTGCCGTCAAGGTGTTTGGCTTGGTCGTACAGGCTGCGGGCGTGTCGGCGGTTGTTGACGATGACGAGCATTTGCGGGTGTTCGGCAAGTTTGCCGAGCAGGTCGGCGTCGGTTTGTGTGCCGATGTGTTGCACAGTGGTGCGGCGCAGTTTGTCGAAAAGTGCGGTCGGTTTCGGGGCTATTTCGCGCACGTTTTCAAAGCCGCGATAAAAGCCGTTTTCGGCTTGCACGGCTGGCTGGGTGGCGGTGCACATGACGACGCTGCAACGGTAGCTTTGCGCCAATTCTTTGATGGCTTGCATGATCGGCAGCAACAGATTGAGCGGCAGCATTTGCGCTTCGTCGAGGATGATGACGGAGCCTGCGATGTTGTGCAGCTTGCGGCAGCGCGAGGAGCGGTCGGCAAAGAGGGATTCGAAGAATTGCACGGCGGTGGTCACGACAATCGGCGCATCCCAGTTTTCCGAGGCAAGGCGCAATTTGTCTTTGGTGGCGTCGCCTTGTAATTTGCCGTCGTCGAAGGTGCTGTGGTGTTCCAACACGGCTTGTTCGCCCAATTCGCCAAAGGCTTTGCGGAATTCGGCGGCATTTTGTTCGATGATGCTGGTGAACGGGATGACGTAAATCACGCGCCGCATGCCGTGCTGTTTGGCGTGTTCCAGCGCAAATGCCATGGAAGTGAACGTTTTACCGCCGCCGGTCGGCACGGTGAGCGTGAACAGCCCTTGCGGTTGTGCCGCTTGTTCTACGGCATGATCGAGAATTTCGCTGCGCAGGCGGTTTAAAGCGGCGTTGCGTTTTTCGGCTTCGGTTTGCTCTGGAGCTTGTGCGATACGTCGTCTGAAAGCGTTGATGAATTGATTGAAATTGTGTTGTAAGGCGTTTAACTTGGGATAACCGCCTCGCTCGACGGCTTTGTTTTCTAAGTTTGAATAAAAGGCTTCGGTATCAAGATAATCAGCATCCACCAAGCAGGAATAGAGCATTCGAGTAAAGAAGGCGTAGGAGAAAAAAGGATGATGCGCGTCGGCTTTGAGTGGCGGTGCGGACAGGTTTTGAGGGAGCTTGATTTCTTGTTGCCACAGGTTATCAAGAGCGGGAATATCTGCACCAAATTGCAACACTAACCGCTGCTTTAAGGTGCGGCGGTTATCGCCTTCGCCATTGCCATTTGCAAGCCCCGCATGGTGCCCCGCAATGCAAAACGCCATCAGCTTGCCAATCACATTTCCCCAGCGTTCGATTGCGATTTTTGCTCCCGCAGTGGAATGATCCACAAATTTTATCTCTCCTTCTAAACGCTTTTGAAAGGGTAAACTGTATTTCCCTACGTCATGAAGCTGTCCCGTCTGGCAGGCAATTTCCTGCGCACCAAATACCTGAGCAAACTCCGCCGCCATTTCGCCAACATTGACCGAATGGCTTTGTAAGGTTTGCCAATGTTCGTAAGGCAAGAGATTACCGAGTTCGTCTTGGGCGGAATGGGCGTAGTAGGTTGTGGTTTGCATAGGACATTCTAATTTGAGATAAACAGATGATTAAAGTATAAAAGTGCGGTCGCTTTTTGAGGAGTTTTAAAACTCGTTGAAAACCGACCGCACTTTGATAAATACCCTTACTTAAAATCTAGAAACGAATTGTGCGTAGCTATTAATGAAGTTTTGTAGCATTTCGGCAACAGCTGTAGAAGCAACTTCGCCCTGTTCGTTAAATGTGCCGCTGAATAATCCGCCGACATTTGCCGCAAATGGTGCGGTCGGCATATTGATAAATGAACCGGAGCAGATAATGCGCAGTTGATCCGCAGCACGTACGCCGCCTGAAGCACCTGCGCCAAGGCTGACAATGCCTGCCGGCTTGCCGATCCACTTGCTTTGCCCCATCGGACGGGAAACCACATCAATCGCGTTTTTGATCATAGCCGAAATACCGCCGTTATGCTCTGGTGTAACCAATAACACGCCGTCCGCATTTGCCACAGCTTCACGCACGCGGGTGTAAGCTGCCGGGCTGTTTTCGTCTAAGTCACGATCGTAAAGCGGGAGATCGGCGATTTCCACAATGTTTAACTGAATGCTTGCCGGAGCAATTTTTTGTAGATGTTTAACGGTCAATTTGCTAAATGAGGTTGCGCTGCTACTGCCGATTAAGACGGCGATTTGTTTTGCCATTTTGAATTTCCTTTATATCGTTGTTACAAATGAAACTATTTTAGCGAAAAACGCAATAAAGA
>CAJPST010000115.1 GCA_905373425.1 uncultured Mesocricetibacter sp. | reverse complement strand
GTGGCAGTAATTTTTAATTTGAAAGAACAGAAAGAAGCAAGAGCTGGAGAATTACAGATTACAGATTTGTCGGAAGAGTATGAAGAAAATAGTCAAAAATTACGTGATTTTCATTTAAGCGAGGATGCTTTAAAACAAGCGGAAAAAGCACGCAAAAAAGCCGATAAAGCTAAAGTCAAAGCAGAAAAAGCATTGCGTAAGAAAGGCGAAGAAAATAAAGCGGAACGTAAACCTCATATTTATGTTTTAAATTTTAAAGGTGATATTATGGCATCGGAAACCGCATCATTGCGTGAAGAAATCAGTGCCATTCTCAGTGTCGCAAACCCTGAGACCGACGAAGTATTACTACGACTGGAAAGCCCCGGTGGCGTAGTGCATGGATATGGTTTAGCGGCTTCGCAATTAGCCCGTTTAAAGCAAAAAGGTATTAAATTGACCGTAGCGGTGGATAAAGTAGCAGCCAGTGGCGGTTATATGATGGCTTGTGTTGCGAATAAAATTGTTGCTGCACCGTTTGCTATCGTCGGTTCTGTCGGCGTGGTGGCTCAGATGCCAAATATTCACCGTTTTTTGAAAAAGCATGATGTGGATGTGGATGTAATGACCGCCGGGGAATATAAACGCACTATGACAATACTCGGGGAAAATACTGAAAAAGGAAAGCAAAAATTCCAGCAAGAATTAGATGAAACTCACACGCTATTTAAACGCTTTGTAGCACAAAATAGACCACAGGTTGATGTTGATAAAATTGCGACAGGTGAGCATTGGTACGGGCAACAGGCGATGGAGTTAAATTTAGTAGATGAAATTACAACTAGTGACGATTTAATTTTACAGGCGTTGAAAGAAAAAACGGTATTAGCCTTAAAATATACTACTAAAAAAACATGGCTGCAAAAGTTAGGCAAGCAGGCAGAAGAAAGTGCAGATAATCTTTTACTAAAATGGTTAAAACACAATCCTCGTAGCTTATATTAAAATATAATGCTTGGAGCATTAACTTTTTGCTTTACATTGATTTAATTTAGAATTATTATGAAAAACTGAAATTATGTTAATTTCGATGCAATAAAAGACGTATATTAACGGTAGCAATACCAAATGAGCTTTAAAGTTTAACGGTAACTTTTGTATTCAAGAGTTATAGAACCAATAAGGTAAACAAAATGAAATTATCACATTTATTACTATCGGCAGTTGCAGCAACGACTCTAGCGGCTTGTGGAAACTTAAGTAATGTTAGCAAAGATGGAACATCTGACAAATTAGTTTGGCCACAAATTGAAAAATCCAAATTTAATCATGACGGTAGTCAGTTTGGTTCTTGGCCAAACTGGGATAGCGTTCGTTTAATTGAACGTGGGATGAACAAAGACCAAATTGCACACCTCATCGGTTATCCCCACTTTAATGAAGGTTTATTTGGTGTTCGTGAATGGAATTATGTATTTAACTATCGCGAAAATGATACGCACAAAATTTGCCAATATAAAGTGCTGTTTGACAAAGACATGAATGCGCAAACATTCTTATGGTATCCGAATGGTTGTAATAGCGACGGTTCTTACAATTTAGGCGGTGACTTCCTGTTTGATTTCGATAAATACAATTTGAATGAGAAAAGTAAGGAAGTATTAAATAATATTGCCGCAACATTAAAATCTTCCGGTGCGAAAGATGTTAAAATTGAAGGCCATACCGATCCATTAGGTTCTGAAAAATACAATTTAGCGTTATCCCAACATCGTGCTGATATAGTAAGAGATTACTTAGTATCGCAAGGTGTTGAAGCTAACTTTGAAACTGTTGGCGTTGGTGAAGCAAACCAAGTGAAAGCTTGTAAAGGTCACGGTAAAGAATTAAAAGACTGCCTGCGTCCTAATCGTCGCGTAGTTATTACTTCTGGTGGAGTGAATCAATCTACTCAATCTACTGAAGCTGGTCCAATCGGCCCAACTCCGTTATATGAAAAATAATCAATAATTATTATTGATTAAAATTAAATAAAAAGTGCGGTTAATTTATCTATTTTTAACCGCACTTTTGTTTAAAGCTGCTTTATCTAGTTAGGCTATCTCCTCAATTGAAAATACGCCTTAATATATCTTTAAATCGAAGGCAATTTAATTTCTCGTATAGTCATATTTAACCCATCAATCATCAGTAGTCTGCCACACAAATTTGTGCCAATTTTCAACCGCACTTTGATGGCTTCCAATGCCTGAATAGATCCGACGATACCAACAATAGGGGCTAGCACGCCAGCTTCCATGCAGCTTAGTACATTCTCACCAAATAATCGACTCAAGGTTTGGTAGGTTGGTGTTTCAGCTTCATAGGTGAATACGGAAACTTGCCCTTCCATTCGGATTGCCGCACCGGATACTAATGGAACTTTATTTTTTCGACAAGCTATGTCAAGTTGGTTTCGAGTTTCTACGTTATCAGTACAATCCAAAACTACATCAAAGTGCGATATTACTTCGGTAAGCTTTTCTTCTCCTAATAAACCGTTAAGGGTATTAATTTGAATATGCGGATTGAGACGCTGCAAAGAGAGTTTAGCTGATTCCACTTTCGGCATATCTAAGCGGCTGTCATCATGTAGCACTTGACGTTGTAAGTTAGATAGCGATACGGTATCAAAATCCAGTAACGTCAAATGCCCTACACCGGCAACAGTTAAATATTGGCTTGCTGCACAACCTAATCCGCCTAGACCGACGATTAACATTTTGCTGCCTTTTAATTTTTCTTGTCCGTCAAAATCTATTGCTTTCAGTACGATTTGGCGGTTGTAACGCAGTTCTTCTGCTTGTGTAAGTTCCGTCATTTTAAGTTAAAATGTGGTTAAAAGGTTCAATTGTCACGGTTTCACCCGCACAGACATTACCGCGCTCACGTTCTAACACAATGAAGCAATTACTCTGCATAAAAGAACTGAACATATGTGACCCTTGGAAACCGACCGGGTGGACTTCAAGTTGCCCCTGCGCATTAATTTGGTAAAAACCGCGTTGAAAATCTAAACGTCCTACGGCTTTTTTCAAATCCTTTGCAGCAAGCGCAGGAAATTGCATAGGGCGTTGATATTCGGCTACGCCACTTAAACGTGCAATAACCGGCTGAACGAGCTGATAGAATGTTACCAACGCGGAGACGGGGTTGCCCGGCAAGCCACAAAACCAAGCGTGTTCCAGTTTACCGAAAGCAAATGGTTTCCCCGGTTTGATTGCCAGCTTCCAAAAGTTGATTTTACCGACTTTTTCCAACACAGTTTTGGTGAAATCTGCTTCTCCAACAGAAACCCCGCCACTAGTAATTACCAAATCCGCTTGTTTCTGAGCATCAATAAACGCTGCTTCAAACTCCGCTTCGCGATCGGGTAGAATGCCGAAATCTAAAATTTCGCAATTCATTTTTTCCAACATCAATTTTACAGCAAAGCGGTTGGTATCATAGATTTGCCCTTCCTTTAATGGTTGTCCGACTGGAACCAGTTCGTCCCCTGTAGATAAGACAGCGACTTTCAAACGTGGGAAAACCTTTACTTGAGGAATGCCGAGGGAAGCGAGTAGTGGCAATGAAAACTGATTTAAAAACTGACCGCACTTTACCACCACGTCGCCCTGTTTTACATCTTCACCGACACGACGGATATTTTGATTAATTTTCGGAAGAGTGTTAAATGTTACGCTGCCATCTTCGTTTACGGTCACGTCTTCTTGCATTACTACGGCATCGGTTCCTTCGGGAATCATTGCGCCGGTCATAATTCTAACTACACTTAAAGGTTGCCATTGGTCTGTAAAAGGATTACCCGCAAAAGATTTACCTGCAATAGGTAGAGTCATTGTTTGAGTCAAATCCTTTAAACGCACGGCATAGCCATCCATCGCTGAATTATCAAAAGATGGTACGTTAATCGGCGAAATGACATTTTGAGCACAAACACGATTATGTGCTTGTTCCAATGACAAGGTTTCAATGTTTTTCATTGAATCCGCCGGTGGTGTTTCTAAAATATAGTCTAGAGCTTGTTCTAGCGATAGCATAAATAATTCCTGATTAAAGAGAAGTTGCCGTATTTTACCAAAACTTTTCATCGCTTGTAGTGATTATTCTCATTTTATTCTTAAGATAGACTCTGCTAGAATACGCAAACAAATTATGGGAGTAATAAATGAGTAGTGAGATTTCAGCGGAAGCGCAAAAAGTACGCGATGCGCTAGCCGAAAGGGGGATTGAAACCCCTATGATTCTGCCAAAACAAGGCAAACGACAACGCCGCGATGAAATTGAAAAAAAAATGCGTGAAGTATTGTCATTAATCGGCTTGGATTTGAATGATGACAGTATCAGGGAAACACCGACACGTCTGACAAAGATGTTTGTAGATGAAATTTTCAGCGGGTTGGATTACGCTAATTTCCCTAAGATTACTAATATCGAAAACAGAATGAAAGTGAGTGAAATGGTTTTAGTGGACGATGTAACCCTAACCAGCACTTGTGAGCATCATTTTGTTACTATTGATGGTAAAGTTTCCGTTGCATATTATCCGAAAAAATGGGTAATCGGGCTGTCTAAAATTAATCGGGTAGTGGCATTTTTTGCTCAACGTCCGCAAGTACAAGAGCGCTTAACCGAACAAATTTTGCTTGCTTTTCAAACCATTTTAGAAACAGAGGATGTGGCGGTTTATGTGCGTGCTACACATTTCTGCGTAAAATGCCGTGGAATTAAAGACGCTAATAGTTGCACAATTACTTCGGCATTCGGTGGCGTATTTTTAGAAGACCGCGAAACACGCAAAGAGTTTTTAACTTTAATTAATAAATAGAACCATTAATGTGATTTTTCTAAGATAAACGCAGAAAGAAAAGATTTCTGCATTTTCTATTAAAGAATTGCTTGTATAGATAAGAAATAAATTTTGTTAAATTAAGTCATTTGGTTATTGCTAGCCTGGTTCCGCAATTTACTATTTAATTGAAAGTAGCCTAAGATTGAGGTAATACCTGTCAATTGGACTTACTGCTCAATGATAAGGCTGTAAATAGAAGATAACCAAATCGTCAACTTGCATTCTGCCAATGGCTAAAAGCCTATTTCCATGATTGTTTAACAACCATTTTATTCGAATCAAGTAACCGGTCAATAAGCTTCATTTCTTTTTGTCCATTACCAATAGTTTACTAATTAACGTCTTAGATTGTTCCAATGTTTTTATGTGTTGCTCAATAGAACGTTGAGTATGTTCTAACTTTCCGCGTAATTCGGCACAAAAATTTTGAGGTTCTTCATTCAAGCAGGTGCGCAGTAGAGCAATATCTTTTAGCGGCAACCCGGCATGATTAAGCAATATGATTTTTTTTACATAATTTATATCCTGTTCTACATAACGACGATAGCCGTTTGGATTACGTAACGGGGTAATCAGATTTAATTTTTCATAAAAACGGATCATTCGTACACTGGTACCGCATGCTTTGGCAAATTCACTGATATGCATATCGTTCCTTATTGACTCTAACATTATGTCATGCATTATATTATAGCTACTTTTTTGTAATTAGGATGACTTATTATGAACAGACGACAATTTTGCTATTTAAGTTTGGGTTCAGGATTAGCGCTAAGTGGGATCTCTTTAGCCCAAAGTACTAATTTCATAAAAAACAGTACGGTTTATATTATTCATGGTTATGGAGCAACCCCACAAGATCATTGGTTTCCTTGGTTGAACAAGAAATTACAAATGCAAAAAGTTAATGTTGTTTCAATTCCTCTACCAAATAGCAAACAGCCTGATTTTACAGCTTGGCAACAAACATTAAGTCAATATATAGGTATGCCTGACGAACGTTGCGTATTTGTTGCTCATAGTTTGGGCACGATTAGCCTGCTGCATTATTTGAGTACTTTGCATCCGCAAAAGGTTGGCGGCATCATTTTGGTCGCAGGATTCGGTGCTCGCATTCCTAGTTTATCACAGATTGATAATTTTAATATTGATGCTTATGTTGACCGTACTATGATAGATATGGCGACAATTCGAGCAATGACGCAACAAATTTACTGCATCATCAGTAAGAACGATCCTATTGTTGCGCCACAAGCCAGTCATGTATTGGCAACACAGCTAAATGCACATATAGTTGAAATAAGCAACGGAGGGCATTTTTTAGCAACGGATGGTTTTACTGAATTACCGGAAGTATGGTCGGCCGTTGAACAATGTTTAATGTAAAGATATATTAGCGATAACCTATGTTTAAGAGAACCATATGCATAGCTAAGAGAGTTCTCGGTTTGTGCCTGTTGAGTATAAAGGCCAAGTTGTTTAGATGACGGCTTCATTGCTAATAAAATAAGAAAAGTGCGGTCGATTTTCGGAGTGTTTTTTAGATTTAAAGCCTTCAGATTTTGACAGCGCTGCTACTATCTTTTCTACTCGATACGTTTAAGGTTGTACTTCATAGGTTTCGGCTAATTGTAAAACTTGTTGCTCAGTTACAAGTTGAGTGCTGTTTCCAAGCTAACCACTGCAAAGGAGTAAATTAAAACACAGGTAAGAAACAAATTACGGATTGTCATTTTTCAAGTAACCTTTTAATTTCCTACCATATAAAATCATCTTACGACCGGTGTTTCAATTTACTTTGTATTAGCAAGAATGCAAGTATAGAACCGATTGCTATCAACTATAAATAAGAAACAAATTTTGTTAAATCGGCTGATTTAGGTTCACGCAGGCGTTTTTCTACTGCTGTACCGATAAGTAGAAATGCAATCACTTTGTCATTTGCTTTGCAGTGTAATGCTTGGCGTAATTCAGTTCCGTTCACCCAAGGTGCAGTAACCCAAACGTTATCAAAACCCTGAGCGTTTGCGGCAAGTTGCATGGCATAAGTCGCACTACCTGCGCATAGCATTTGTTCCCATGCCGGAACTTTCTCAATGGTTTTATCTATTTTAGCCACGACGGCAATAACCATCGGTGCTTTTTGGCTAAATTTCTCTGCTTTTTGCAAACGTTTTTCGCCTAAATTCAGCTCGATAACTGCACTTTTAAGTAGGCTGCTTAATTTGCTCAAACCTTCATTTTCAATCACAATAAAACGGTACGGTTTTAATTTTCCGTGATCCGGAGCGTGTAATGCTGCTTGAAAAATTTTCTCTAATTGTTCCGGGTTAGGAGCGGGGAGGGTTAAATTTTTTTCTGAACTACGTGAAGTTAAAAGCGTTAAAGCGTCCATTTTTGTACCTT
>CAJPST010000114.1 GCA_905373425.1 uncultured Mesocricetibacter sp. | reverse complement strand
AAGTGAGAGTTAATTTTAGAATATTCTTCAATGAATTTTCACATTGATATTTGACATTCGATTTCATTATAAATTCATTTGAAACGAATTTTAGTAGAAAAATATTCTAAAAATTATCACCGAAAAAAAACAGCCCACCGAGATGAGCTGTTAGATTTATAATTTAACTAACCGGTAAAATTATTTACCAATGTTAGGGTTATTTAAGTTACCTTGGTCGGTACTTTCACCGAGAGCTGGTTTTTCACCCGCAGGACCTGCGTTTTGTAGTGCTGCACCAAATGATGCTCCCCAGTTATTGATAGTATCGTCGCTTGAGATAGTACCACCCAACTCTTCACCTTTAGGACCAAATAAGCTGGCAACTAAGGTACCTTTATCTTTAGTACCATTATTGTTCAATCTAGTAGATGAACCGGCAATGCTACCATTGTTTGCTAATTTACCACTGAAGCTAGCTAACTCATCAGTTACCTTACCGTTCTCTTGCCCGTTACTATAAGCCCATACGTTATATAATCTACCGGTCACAGCACTGGTTGCTAAATCAATTTTAGCGTTAACGTGCGTACCACTCACTAAGTGGTGGGTATAACCAATCGCATTAGGTACTTTATCACCAAGTTTAAGGTCACGATCCAAGTTATAAGTTACTGCATGACCACGATAGTCTAATACGCCGCTAGGAGTTCCAGTTTTACCAAAATAAGTAGCAGCTAAGTCAGATGCCAATTTTGTGCTGTATGGAGTGCTGCTCACACCACGATAGAAGTAGTGATCTTCTGTACCTTGGTCTCCGTAACCACCGTAGCTAGCAATTTTAGTGCCTAATGTTACAATATTCTTACCTGCTGCCAAGTCATCAAGGTTAACTTCATCTAATTGAGAAGTAACACGACCGTATTGAACATATTTCAATTTACCACCGGCAGTATACTCCTCATCTTTTCCGCCAACTTTTCTCACACCGGTATCAGCTGCACTTGGGTTAGTAGCAGCATTTAAGATATTACCTGCAGCAACAAACGGTGCATTAGATACATTATATTCACCGTTGTCTCTACCTGATTCAGAATCACCGGTAACGAAAGTTCTGTGACCATAAACTTCTGCTACAGATTCATCCAAACGACCGGTTGAAGCAAAGCCATTCTTTCTGAATTCGGTACGCGCAGTACGTTTATCTAAAACATCAACACCTTCAACTTTTTTGGTGTAGTTCAAACGACCGTTTTCATAAACAAATGCAATACCTTCCTGTTGGCCTTTACGATCTGTTTTAGTGTATTCGTTGAAGCCTGGGTTACGTGCTACACCAGCGTTCTTAGTTTTACCTAGCGTAGCTTTATCAACAGATGGAAGTTTAGGATCCTCATCATTTTCGGCTGCCCCAATGTTATAAATGTGTTTCAAAGTATAACGACCTGGAGTTCCGGCAGCTTTAGCAACATCACGATCATTTCCACGGAAGTCAAAGTCTTCCAAATAAATTTGTGCTGCATTTGAAAGTGCTTTACCATTCTTATCAACCGGAGTTGCCACAACGATAGTATCTAAACTTGGATAAAGCGGAACTGTCATGCCGGTAATAGAAGTAGAAGATTTGCTATTAGCCGCCTCAACAGCTTGGTTAGTTACTAAGTTAGAATTAGTTTTCTTAACAAATTTTCCACCGTGGTCGCCAGTCGAAGATAATTGTTTTTGAAGTTTAAGTTCTTTTTCAGTTTCCTGAGCTAATTTTTTAGCTTTCTCAGCCTCTGCTTTTGCTTTTGCCGCATCAGCTTCTCTCTGTTTTTGAGCTTGTTCTTGAGCACGTTTTTGCGCATCGTCATCTTTGTTGCCTGATGAGTGACATGCTGCTAAAACGCCCGCACATACTAAAGTTAAACTAAATTTTATGAATTGGTTCTTTTTCATAGTGTGTATTTACCTATTTAAAAAGTTGATTATGAGTTAATACTCAGTTTTGGAATTATTGCTAAGAATAATCCACCCTTTTGTATACAAAAGGCTAGATATAGCCTTTCTGATTGCGAATACTAGCAAAGGAAAAAATCGAAATCAAGCAAAAATTATTTAATTTGTCTAATTTACATAAATATACAATTGTTTCTATTGCATTATTCACGATAATGGGCTCGGATATTTTATCCGAGCAAATATTTTTATTCAAGCACTTGCTGATGTCATATTCGGGATAGAAAGATGAATGGTCTAGTGCTGTTTTCTTTAGGTTTTATATCTGAATTCTCGTCAAAAAATTTAATTTCTTTTATAATATTAGATATTAAAACATTGTAATAACATTAAGGAAACGCAATGCAACCTATTCAACCTGAAGATTTTGGTTTTTGGCTGTTTACTCACAGTTCGGCAATTCATTTAATTAATGGTCAATTACCCAATGGCAAAGCGAAAGATTGGTCTTTGCAGGGATTGAGAGCGATAGTTATCGGCGAGCTGGAACAGCAACCGTTATGGTTGGTGGAAGAGCAGGCGGACGAGCGGGAATATTTTTCTCTGCGGGATCAATTGCATTTGCCCGAGCGCAGCTTTAATTTGCTTAATCGTGGTGTCGAGCTAAACCATTTTTTCAAAACCCATCGATTTTGTGGTAAATGTGGGCATAAAACTTCGATACCCCAAGACGAATGGGCGGTGCAGTGTGAAAATGAGGCTTGTCGTTATCGCATGTATCCTGTGATTTGTCCTTCAATTATTGTGGCGGTGCGACGAAAAAACGAAATTTTGCTGGCTTGTCATAAACGTCATCAGGATTCCTTAATGTATACTACTTTGGCTGGCTTTGTGGAGGTGGGAGAGACGTTTGAACAAACCGTTAGACGAGAAGTATTTGAAGAAACTGGTGTGCTGGTGAAAAACATTCGCTATTTCGGCAGCCAACCTTGGGCATTTCCAAATTCACAAATGGTGGGCTTTCTTGCTGAATATGACAGCGGTGAAATCCGCCTGCAGGAATCTGAAATTCATGATGCGCGATGGTTCCGTTGCGACGAACCGTTGCCTAATTTACCGCCTGAAGGCACCATTGCGTTGAAGTTGATTCAGACTACGTTGGAGCTGTGCCGGCGAGAAAGATAAATACAAATAGAAAAATTCCCTTTATAATGACCGCACTTGGAATTAAACCAAAAAAGTGCGGTCGTTTTTTTCGCCGTTTTTAAGATAAGCCATAATATAAAGGAAGAATAAATGTCAGTGCTAAAAAATGATCGTTATTTAAAAGCCCTGTTACGTGAGCCTGTGGATATGACTCCGATTTGGATGATGCGACAAGCGGGGCGTTATTTGCCTGAATATAAAGCCACCCGTGCACAGGCAGGGGATTTTATGTCGCTTTGTCGTAATGCGGAATTAGCTTGTGAAGTAACGTTGCAACCGTTGCGTCGCTATGAACTGGATGCTGCTATTTTGTTTTCCGATATTTTGACTGTGCCGGACGCAATGGGGTTAGGTTTGAGCTTCGGAGTGGGTGAAGGGCCTAAATTTGCGCGGCCGATTACCTGTAAAAGTGCGGTCGAAAGTTTACCCGTTTTCGATCCCGAAATAGAATTACAATATGTTATGAACGCAGTGCGTACCATTCGGCGTGAACTAAAAGGGGAAGTGCCTTTAATCGGATTTTCAGGCAGTCCTTGGACGTTAGCCACTTATATGGTAGAAGGTGGTAGTAGTAAAGCCTTTACGAAAATTAAAAAGATGCTTTATGCGGAACCACACACATTGCATTTGTTATTAGACAAACTGGCGAGCGCAGTAACCCTGTATCTAAATGCGCAAATTAAAGCGGGTGCACAAGCAGTGATGATTTTCGACACTTGGGGTGGCGTATTGGCACATCGTGATTATGCAGATTTTTCCTTACAATATATGCATAAAATCGTAGATGGGCTGATTCGTGAAAACGAGGGGCGTAAAGTGCCGGTGACGCTATTCACTAAAGGTGGTGGTTTATGGTTGGAAGCCATTGCAAATACCGGCTGTGATGCGGTCGGCTTAGACTGGACGGTTAACCTTGCTGAAGCTAAAGCACGGATTGGGCATAAAGTAGCGTTGCAGGGCAATATGGATCCATCAGTCTTATATGCACCACAAGCTCGGATTGAACAGGAAGTACGGCAGATTCTGCAAGATTTTGGCAACGGCAGCGGTCATGTGTTTAACCTAGGGCACGGTATTCATCAGGATGTACCGTCGGAAGCTCCGAAGATTTTGGTTGATGCCGTACATTGCTATTCCAAACCTTATCATCAATAAAAAGTGCGGTGAAAAAATAATGAGAAATCCTATTCATAAACGTTTGGAACATTTTGAAAGCTGGCAACACTTGGCATTTATGGCAAGTTTATGTGAGCGTATGTACCCGAATTATTATTTGTTTTGCCAAATGACCGAGCAGCCCGAACAGGCGAAAACCTATCAGAATATTCTCAATTTGGTGTGGGAATATTTAATCGTGAAGAATGCAAAAATAAACTTTGAAAATCAATTGGAAAAGTTGGAAAACATTATTCCCGATGTGAATGATTACGACTTTTTCGGCGTTGTGCCGGCATTAGATGCTTGTGAAGCTTTATCCGAACTGCTACATGCCATTATTGCCGGCTCTACTTTGGAACAGGCAATAAAATTGAGCCAAATTTCTTTGCAAACCGTCACGGTATCACTGGAGACTCAGAACGAGCGTGAATTTTCTGAAAAAGAACTAAAAGAAAGCGAGGAGATGGTGCAAGAATTGGATGCGCAATGGCAGATTTATCGTGCTCTCAACGATTGTGAGGAGCGGGATATTGAGCTGATAGCAGGACTGAAAAACGAGCTCCGTAGCCTAGGGACTTCGAATCTTGGTATAGAAATTCAGCAAAAATAATAAATTTTCACTAATTTTAAACTTTTTTACATAACTTTCTTTGCTTTCTGATTTAAATTGTATTAGTATTCTTTCAGCTGGAAATTTACATTAATTTACAGTTTTCATTTCAGTCGTATTTTATAGTTTGGTTGAAATGATAAAGTTAAGTATAACAAACATTTAAAGGTGCTAAATTATGAATAAAACAGATTTAATCGATGCAATTGCAAGTTCTGCAGAATTAAATAAGAAGCAGGCTAAAGCAGCATTAGAAGCTACGCTAGAAGCAATCACGGCGAGCTTAAAAGCAGGCGATCCGGTTCAATTAATCGGCTTTGGTACATTCAAAGTTAACGCCCGTAAAGCTCGTACCGGTCGTAACCCGCAAACTGGTGCAGAAATTAAAATTAAAGCCTCTAATGTTCCAGCATTCGTTTCCGGCAAAGCACTAAAAGACGCAGTAAACAGCAAGTAAGAATTTGTTTAGATAAAAATTAAAAGGTTGGATGAAATGATTATCCAACCTTTTTTGTTTGCTCTCACTTTATTATGTCTTTTATTAGCTACTTTACTTGGTCTGTCCTTTAGTTTACTTGAGTAAAGAAATCCCGAATTCCTACTAACATATTGTTTACCGCAACTGCAGCTAGAATTAATCCCATTACACGGCTGATTACCGCCGCACCCGTGTTACCAATTACCCGCTGAATACGATTGGCGATTACAAACAACAAATAAGTAATGAATAAAATAGACAGCATTATTAACGCGGTAATAAGCTGGTCATCAAAACTGAAACGGTGATTATCGGTCAGCAGTACAATTGCCATCATTGCACCGGGAGAGGCAATGGACGGCACTGCTAAAGGATACACGGCCAGTTCACTGAGACTTGCCGTCAT
Organism: uncultured Mesocricetibacter sp.; assembly: GCA_905373425.1. Lineage (GTDB taxonomy): Bacteria > Pseudomonadota > Gammaproteobacteria > Enterobacterales > Pasteurellaceae > CAJPST01. The sequence goes on along the minus strand of CAJPST010000114.1, from coordinate 1,527 downwards.
TTTCATTTCCTGTTCGGGCTTACCTTCGCCGAAAATCATAGTCAGTGCAAATAATAAAAGAACCAATCCACCGGCAATCTGAAAAGCGGTTAATGGGATTTGCATTGCCTCTAATAGTGCCTGCCCGGCAACTAAGAAGAATAATAAAATACCGGCAGAAATCAAAACCGCTTTTAATGCAATTTTACGGCGATCTTCTAATGGCAAGCCAATAGTTTTGGTTAAATACACCGGCACCGAACCGATAGGGTCAATAACCGCCCATAACACAACAAATTGAACAACCAGTGAATCAAACATTGGCAAAACCACCTAAAAAAGAGAAAATAGCAATATTATTTATATTTTGTATTCTACACTAAAATTTACATTAATTTACATTTACGATGATTTTTTTCTCAAATTTAACCTTAAAACGCGGTCAGTCAATTTTACTGGAAAATGCCAATGCCACGATCAATCCGCAACAAAAAATTGGCTTAGTAGGTAAAAACGGTTGTGGTAAATCCTCCCTGTTTGCTTTATTAAAGCAAGAAATTGCGGCTGAGGGGGGAGATGTCAGTTACCCTGCAAGTTGGAAATTAGCATGGGTGAATCAGGAAACGCCCGCTCTGGGTATTTCCGCATTGGATTACGTGATAGAAGGCGATCGGACTTATTGCCTTTTGCAACAACAATTGAAACAAGCTAATGCTGATAATGATGGCAATGCAATCGCCCATATTCATGCGCAGCTAGACACTATTGATGCTTGGACTATTCAAGCTCGAGCAGCAGCCTTATTGCACGGTTTAGGGTTTGCGCAGGATGAGTTGCTACGTCCGGTCAAATCATTTTCGGGTGGTTGGCGGATGCGTTTGAATCTGGCTCAGGCTTTACTCTGTCCTTCCGATTTACTATTGTTAGACGAGCCGACCAACCATTTGGATTTAGACGCAGTAATTTGGTTGGAGCGTTGGTTAGTGCAATATCAAGGCACATTGATTCTGATTTCGCATGACCGTGATTTTCTCGATCCGATCGTCAATAAAATTCTCCATATTGAAAACCATGAACTGAATGAATATAGTGGCGATTATTCTTCTTTTGAACTACAGCGCGCTGAAAAGCTTTCACAGCAAACTGCTTTATATCGCCAGCAACAGGATAAAATTGCCCATCTGCAGAAATATATTGATCGCTTTAAAGCTAAAGCCACCAAGGCGAAACAGGCTCAAAGTCGGATTAAAGCATTGGAGCGCATGGAACTTATCGCCCCTGCTCATGTGGATAATCCCTTTACCTTTCAGTTTTGTGAACCGTTAGCCCTGCCTAATCCGTTAGTGATGATTGATAAAGCTTCGGCAGGTTATGGCGAAGGTGAAAGTGCGGTGGAAATTTTGGCTAAAATCAAGCTTAATTTAGTACCGGGATCGCGTATTGGTTTACTCGGCAAAAACGGTGCGGGAAAATCTACGCTAATTAAACTGTTAGCTGGAGAATTGACTGCACTTTCAGGCACAGTGCAATTGGCAAAAGGCGTTCAGC
>CAJPST010000113.1 GCA_905373425.1 uncultured Mesocricetibacter sp. | reverse complement strand
TGTTTGCCTTGGGCGGATTGCTTTGGCGTTGTGCTCCTTGGATGGAAATTTTGGCTGTTGTACTACTTTATGTGGCAGTGATTTTAACCGTATGGTCAATGTTACAATATCTTAAAGCAGCCAAGGGCAAATTATTGGATGAAATTCAGCCTTAAAAGCGTAGTTATTAAACTCCAATAACCTATAAGTTTAAGAATTGTTGTGTTTTTAATCTGTTAGCGTGAAAAAAGTAATTTTTATTTGACTAACTGATAGAAATTAGTAGAATTCACCACGTTGATTCGTCATCAATGTTTCAAATAAGCGGGAATAGCTCAGTTGGTAGAGCACGACCTTGCCAAGGTCGGGGTCGCGAGTTCGAGCCTCGTTTCCCGCTCCATTTTCAAATCAAATCGCGTCGTGCCCGAGTGGCGGAATCGGTAGACGCAAGGGATTTAAAATCCCTCGCCTTTCGGGGCGTGCCAGTTCAAGTCTGGCCTCGGGCACCATTCAATTGACCATTTCTTATACAAGTGTAACTCTACTAATGATGAATTTTTTCTTAAAAAGAGAGTTCGTCATAAAAGAATTGAATACAATCCCTGTTGCACCTTTTGTGGCCACTGTTCTGTCTACAAAAGGTGGTGTGACTAAGAGCACTAACGCTGCTAATATTTCTGCTTTTGTGCCGATCACGGCTTAACAGTCTTGATGATTGATACTGACGTACAACCATCCCTTTTTACAAAAGGCCTTAACTTAAAGGATAAAAATATCCGTGACATTGCTAACGCCTACGGGTGGGATGAAAATATGCTCAAAAAAGTGGAAGCATGGAGCCAAGTCGGAACGAATATCGCTGCGGGATAGGCGGGATATAAAGTAGCAAAAGGTGCCTTAGACAAACCATCGGTCATTCTAGGAGAGGCGAATGCGAATAGTAAATTACCACTGGTTGGGAAGAGCAAGGGTATGAGAATCAAACAGAAACGTATTTCAGAGTAGAAGGCGGTGAGGTTGGATATAAAACCAGTCAGAATAGAATAACTGTTAATCAGGATGGTTCAGTTTCTATTAATTCAGGTTGCCAAGGACAACTTTGTGTTAGCACTGGGAGTTTAAATCATGCGATGTACTATTTAAAGGAAAAACCTTCTAATGGAACGGTTGTAGTTTTTGAAGTAGACAAGAGATTACATGATGGCATTATATCTTCTGCGGTTCCGCAGAGATCGATTCCAGGTATTGCAAGAGATCCAAATTCTCCTAAAATTGTAGATGATGGAAAAGGAAAACCCAGCATTAATTTAGAATTGCCTAAAGTATGGGATAGATTAATAGAAAAACATTCATCTAATGGGCGAGTATTAACTGAGCAGGAGTTTAAAAATGAATTTGGAAACTAGAGTTTTTAATGGTGAATTAGATATTGCAATTTTTGTAGTAAACTCTAAGCATTATTTTATTTTTGATGATAAAGAAAACTATGTAATAGATATTAGAACTATTTACAAAGATTATCTAGAAAAAGAAATGATTTCTTATAACCAATATATTCAAGCTCTTAAACTTTATAGAGGTGGAGCATCTTTATTAACCCAAAATAATGTGTTTGATTACTTTGATTCTTTAGATATTTCTCCTAGAGATAAAAAATGGATGGTTAATTATTTTATTGAAGGATATGATCTTAATAAACTTAAGAATATTTATTATTTTATTGAGCGTTCTTTAATGTCATCTAATGAGATTATTACTCTAGAAGATTGGAATAAATTAGAGGGACGATTACCGAGGTTTTATATAAATTTAGATCGAAATATATTTATGCACACAAATTGGGATAGAAAGTTTGAGAATAACCTTCCACAAGGTTGGCGAGGTGAAGCTTCAAGTAGATTCTGGTCTCTAGTACCAGATGAACAAAGTTATTGGCATATTGAAAATATGAATTTTTGGAAGTTATATGGGTAACTTTTTATTCCCATATCTCCAATGGCTCACAATTCTAATATTGCTCATGTTAAGGTTTTATAAAGAATGATTAATTCTATGTCGGAAAAATATCTGATGGTAAGGTTGCTCCTAAAGATATACAAGAATTATTGAATAACCCAGACTTTATAAGGGGTATAGATAAAGGTTTAAATTATTTAGGAGAGAAAAGATGATTTATATGAATTCAAAGATGATAGACTCTTTTAATGAGATTTATAGTCATAAGAGTCTATCTACAGAATTATCTTGTATATTAGATATTGAATTTGTTGAGATAGATAAATGTGTTTTTTTTAGTTTTTTATGGAGTGATGAGTATAGTTATGATATAACCATTGATAATATTAAAGAACAGTTTTTAGATTTCTCTGGGTACGAGTTTTCTATTAATAAAATATATATTGAAGATTATGTATCTAAGAATACTAAAGAGGAATCATTTTGTTTTGTTAATGCTTTTAAAGTTAAATGGAATAAAGTTTTTCCAGGTAAACCTTGTGTTTTGTTTTTGTATTTTAAAAGTAACGAGTATGGTTTTAGTTCTGTATTTAGTTTTCATGTTAAAAGGACTGATGAGTGTGTTTTAGATATTTCTAGTATTGAGGACTTTGAAGATGAAATATATGTGGAAATATTAAATTGAGTTTTCTAAGGCTAAGCTTTTAGATATCTGAAATGCATATAACTTAAAGTATCTAATACAAAGTGCGGTCAATTTTCAAAGAGTTTTACAACTTCTCAAAAATTAACCGCACTTTTTAACAGATGCGTATTCCCCCAGATAGCGTGTGTTTCCTGATGTGTGCTTATATCTAACTAAAAATAAACAAACTGAAGTTATTCATGAAAATAGTGAAGATTTGAATTAAACAAAACGGATGTTTTGGCACGCGTCAGGAGACGCGCGCCATCGTGGGGAGCATTGTTTTTAAACCTGTATTTTCCTAATATAATCAGAAAGAAGTAGAAAAAGCCATATCTATTGCTAATGGCTCGCTTAAAAGTGAATCATTTAGAGATTTTTTAATCAAGCATTCTGAAGCCGGTTTTAATATGTCTTCTCAAAAAGGAGATCCTAAATCTAGAGAATTTAAGAATCTTAAAAAAGCATTCGAGGGGATTAACAATGATCGTAACTAAAGAAGATATTATGAATTTAATTTTCCATAAATGCTTTTGCGGAGTGGCTATAGGAGAGATAAAATCGAAAGTTGTATCTTTACTTGGAGAACCTATACATTTCCAACCGCAGAGAAAAGAAAATAAAGAGATATTATTATATGATGGAATTAATATCTATTTATATAATTCACTTGTTATGGAAGTTAGTATTGATTTTTTAAAATCGTCATCATTTAAGTTAAAAGAGAATATTTCAATCCATTCTCTTATTAATATTTTAGATGATCAATGTATTGAATATAAGATTGAGTTAAATGAAGAGGGTGAGTATGACTTTATCTCATTTAATAGTATTCAAGTTGGTTTTTTAGATAATAAACTATCTTATATATGGCTATCCTGATTAGCAAGGTAACAACTGTGTTTCTCTAAAAAACTATAAATGGTGAAAGCACCTATGCTTGTGCTAATTAAGAAAGCGATTTAAAAATCGGGCAATTTAGTCGTGTAAAATCGCCAATCATCGATTTAATTAACGCAGTTGAAAGTGCGGTTAATTTCCCAAGAGTTTTAAAACTTCTCAAAAATTGACCGCACTTTTTTGAGATAAAGCAAGGTAAGTGAATTTGAAAATAAATCTGAAAAATTAACCGCTTACAATTTTAAGATTGAAGAGTGGTAAACTAGTTAATGGAAAATACTTGGAAAACTGTGATGAATAGATTGATGTCAAAAACAATTTAATAATTATGTAAATGCAAGGGCTGAGAATTTTAGGTTAGAGAATATGTCAGAAAATAGAAGTTATAGAAATGAAATGCCAGAAAATGGTGATATTCAAGAAATTCAATATCATATGGAATTATATTTACAACAAGCAAGAAATAATACGATAAATTTATATGAAAAATATAAAGATGACCCTAAGATGCTTGTTGCTATATCAAATGGGGAAGGAAATATTGCAATGTTGGAGGATATTTTCTTTATAAGTAAAAAGTTAGATATTCACTATCTATCGGCAGATAAATGGAATTGGCTACACAAGTGTAATTTAAGTTTTGCAGCTCCGTTGTCAGTTATGGAGTTTTATATAAAACATGGAGTGGAGATTAATGCGCAAGATATGTACGGCATGACGCCGTTACATTATGCTATGCGAGAAAAAAACATAGAGGGGGCGATTGCGTTGTTAAATGCCGGGGCAGATCCGAATATTCCTGATAGAGATAATGCTATTGCATTAGCGTATATAAATGGAATGCCGGAAGAAATAGAATTATTAAAGCTGATGTTGGAAAAAGGAGGAGATGTTCACTTTAATAATGGACAGCATGAGATACTAGAAGGAATAAAAAAATACAGAAGTGAAGATCCTAAATTTAAGCCTGTTATTGAATTGATGGAAAAATATGCTTAATTTGTAGATAAATCAGATTTGATAATCTTCTATTGTCAAATGTCAACCTTGAGGTCAAAGTGCGGTCGAAATTCGAGATGTTTTGTGAAGTGAAAAACACTTGAAAAATCGATCGCCACTAAACCTTTTGTTCCAATAAGCAATACAAATGAACCAACGCCACGCCAAAGTCATTTTCTATTAGGTTCTACAATTTTTGATTGTGATTCCGGAGTTTAAAGTTTTGCAGTAAGCCATTTAAAACGGTTTGGGTGGGTATGTGGTTTTCATTTTTGAATGTAATTGTATTATTAGCCTTGGATTTGCTCAAACGTCCAGCAAAATTAAAATAGCTGCGTTGCCTCCCCATTCTTTTGGAGCTTGGTGTAACGCTCTAATTTTCGGGTGCTGAACCAACCAGCGGGGAATTTGTTTTTTTAGGGTGTAAGTGCCGTAACCTGTCATTATGCTGGCGCAGAAGATATGTTCTTTGAGGCAAGCTTGAATTAGGCTGGCTAATTCTAATTTTGCTTGTTCACGGGTTAAACCGTGCAGATCCAAAAATAGCTCCGGTGTGAAATCGCCACGGCGTAGCTGCTTTAATAAATAGCTGTCTTCGTTTTCTCTTAAATATTTGACCGCACTTTCCTCTTCCAGCAGGGGTTCATATTCGTCGGAAAAGAAAAATAACGTGTCTTCTTTTTCTCGAATATCTTTAATTTCAATTTTTTTGCTTAAATTTATATTGCGTGGCGGAGTAAAAGTATCTTGTTTAATTTTTTTGCTGCCTTTGGTTTGTTCACGAAATAACGCAATATCTTCTTCTTTCAGCATTAATTATTCCTTTTTTAACGATTTTCTATATACTAACGCTAAATTTTCGCTTAGCAAAGAAAAAGAGATAAAATGATTTTTAATTCCGATTTAATCGAAACGATTGCACAAGACCAGGTGCATAACGATTTACACAGTATCAAGGATTATCTACGTTGGGCATATAGCTGTTTTAACCGCGCTGACGTTTTTTATGGCCACGGTCAGGATAATGGCTGGGATGAGGCTTTACAATTAGTGCTTTCCGCGTTGCATTTGCCGCTTGATGTGCCGGATGATTTATTTGACGGGCGTTTGGCATTATCGGAAAAACAGGCAATCATTCATTTGATTAAAGAACGTTTGGGACGACGTGTGCCGGTGGCGTATCTGACTAATAGCGCATGGTTTTGCGGTTTAGAATTTTATGTGGATGAACGCGTATTGATTCCACGTTCTCCAATTGGTGAGTTGATTCAGCAAGGTTTCGGCGGGTTGTTGAAAAATTCACCGAAGCGGATTCTAGATATGTGTACGGGCAGCGGGTGTATTGCGATTGCCTGTGCTGAACAATTCCCCAAGGCGGAAGTAGATGCGGTTGATTTGTCCTTTGAAGCTTTGGATGTGGCGGAATTTAACATTGAGCGACATCAGTTAACTCATCGGGTATTTCCGATTCAATCGGATTTATTCACACAGCTTCCGCAAGATCAATATGATTTGATTGTAACCAATCCGCCTTATGTGGATCAGGATGATATTGAGGATATGCCGGAAGAATTTCGCCATGAGCCGATGTTGGCTCTAGAAGCCGGTGAAGACGGGTTAGTGTTGGTTAAACGCATTTTGGCACAAGCGGGTGAATATTTAACTAAAAACGGCGTATTAATTTGCGAAGTTGGCAATTCCATGGTGCATTTAATCAAACAATATCCGACCGTGCCGTTTAAATGGATTGAATTTAAACAGGGCGGAGATGGCGTATTTGCGTTAACTAAACCACAGTTGGATTTGTTTAAGGCGTTGTTTTAAAAACGCTGCAAAAATCCACCGCACTTTACGTTGACTTAAGATTTCAAGAGATAGACAATGAAATTATTTGAAATGACAAGTTTAGTCAGTGTTGTGCCTGTTTCTAATTATGAAAAAGCATTGACGTGGTATAGCAAATGGCTTGGTGAACCCGATGAAATTCCAATGGAAGGCATGGCGGAATGGGAAATCACTTCGAATGCCTGGCTGCAATTGGATGTGTCGAGTGAGCTACCTGATAAAGCAAATTTAGTGATTGGCATTAATGATGTATTGGCTTGTCGAAATACTTTGCTGGCAGCCGGAGTGGATGCTACAGAAATTATTGATTATGAGGTAGTGAAAGCCTGTGATGTGTTCGATCCTGATGGCAATCGGATTTCTTTTGCGCAGGTGACAGCATAGTTATTAATAGCTATTGCATAATTAACTAAAAGTGCGGTAGGTTTTTGAGGTGTTTTATAAAATCGCCTTAAAATCTACCGCACTTTTTCGTTTCTAATTTAAACCTTGTTTCGAGTCTAAGTTCAGATTATGGAGAAATTCCACAAAAGCTTTAACTTTTGCGGCAAGATGGCGACGGTGTGGATAAATAGCATACAGTTCAAGTTTTTGCTGGCGATATTCCGACAGCACCTCTACCAATTCGCCTGAACCTAATTCCTTATCAACTAAAAAATATGGCGCATTAATAATACCCAAACCTGCTTTTGCCAGTTGGGTCAAGGTTAAGCCGTTATTACACACTAATTTTGAACGCATTTTGATTCGTTGGGCATTGTTTTGTTTGGCAGATTCCCAATAAACCTGATTGCCTACGGCTTTATATAATAAGCAATCGTGTTGTTCCAAATCTTCGGGGACTTGTGGTGTACTGTGTTTGGCTAGATATTCGGGAGAGGCGACAAAATGCACGCTAGATGTGCCGATTTTTCTCGCCACTAAAGAGCTGTCTTGTAAATATCCGATTCGCAGAGCCGCATCATAGCCTTCAGCAACCAAATCTACCCGACGGTCGCTGTATTCGATTTCAAGGTGTAAATTTGGATTGGCTTTGACAAAGTGCGGTAAATTTGGCGCAATAAAA
>CAJPST010000112.1 GCA_905373425.1 uncultured Mesocricetibacter sp. | reverse complement strand
GCATTACGTTTAGCAAAAGAAAAAGGTTATATGGCGGCGATGACAATCTGTAACGTAGCCAGTTCATCTTTAGTGCGTGAATCAGATTTCGCCTTCTTAACTCGTGCCGGTGTAGAAATCGGAGTGGCATCAACTAAAGCCTTTACTACCCAATTAACCTGCCTGTTATTGTTAACCGTTGCAATTGGTCGCTTACAAGGCACTGTCAGCGAAGAACAGGAACACCACATTATTCAGGCATTACAGCGCCTACCGGCACAAGTAGAAAGCGCATTGATATTCGATCAAGAAATCGAGAAATTATCGGAAGATTTCGCGGAGAAGCACCACACCTTATTCTTAGGCCGTGGTGAATTCTATCCAATTGCAATGGAATCGGCATTGAAATTAAAAGAAATTTCTTACATTCACGCGGAAGCTTATGCTGCTGGCGAGCTGAAACACGGTCCATTGGCTTTAATCGACAGCGAAATGCCGGTTATCGTGGTAGCACCTGAAAACGATTTGTTGGAAAAAGTCAAATCCAATATTGAAGAAGTGCGCGCGCGCGGTGGGCAACTTTATGTATTCGCCGATGACGATGCAGGTTTCAGCGATACTGAAGGATTTAAAACTATCGTATTTCCAAAAGTAGACGAAGTAACTGCGCCGATTTTCTACACCGTGCCATTACAATTATTATCCTATCATATTGCCTTAATCAAAGGCACCGATGTGGATCAACCGCGTAATCTGGCAAAAGCAGTTACTGTAGAATAATCTAATCCCAAATGAAAAACTCCCGAAAGTAAACGCTTTAAGGAAGTTTTTATTTGCAAGATAAATAAAAGCTATCATAGGCATATTGGTACTAACCTACCCATAGTTACCAAATTTATCCGCTATAACAAATACGGGGCTTGTGTGAATAACAAGCCCCGTATCTATCATAGAAAACGTTCAAAATATTGACCGCACTTTTTGTCTCGATCAATATATTGGCGTGGATGAATTACCCTTTGCGCGCACGTTTAGGTTTGCGGTCATCTTTCTCACTAAAAGTGCGGTCCTTTTTTTCTCTGAATTTACGCTCGCCACGTGCAGAACCATTTTCAGAACGTCCTTTGCGTTTTCCTCCCGGGCGTTGGCCATGCTCGTCACCATTGACCGCACCAACAAAGGTCATTCTCATTTGCTTATTCAATACACGGGTTTTACCGAACATTTGTAACAGTTCATTCGGCATTCCTTGCGGTAATTCAATGGTTGAATAATCATCGTACATCTTAATGTGTCCGATATTGCGGCTGTTAATGTCACCTTCGTTAGCGATCGCACCCACAATATGGCGCACATCAATACCATCGGCACGCCCTACTTCAATACGATATAGGTCCATCGGAATCGGATTACCATAACCACGACGTTCTTGTGAACGTGGATTATCACGACGCTCTCCTCTGCGGCCATCGCGAACACGTTCGGATTTACGCGGCTCCATCGGCGGATCCGGTGGTAAAATCAATTTTTGTTTGCCTTGCAACAACATAAGCATCGCGGCGGCAATATCTTCCAAATCCTGATCGGCAGTAAATAAATCTTCCAACAAACCACGGTATTGTTCTAAATCATGATGCTCCAATTGCTTGGTGACTTGCGCTTTGAATTTTTCACGACGGCGTTCCTGTAAAATCTCATGATTCGGCACGTCCACTTCATCAATTGGTTTTTTCATTAGGCGTTCGATATTGCCAAGCAAACGACGCTCGCGTGGTTCTACGAATAAAATTGCACGTCCTGCACGTCCTGCACGTCCTGTGCGTCCGATACGATGTACATAGCTTTCTGCATCTAACGGAATATCGTAGTTGACTACCAAGCTGATACGTTCCACATCTAATCCACGCGCGGCCACATCTGTCGCTACCAGAATATCCAAGCTGCCGTTGCGTAGGCGATCAAGAGTTTGTTCACGCAGTTGTTGGGTCATATCGCCGTTTAAAGCAGCTGCGCGGAAACCATGTTTTTCTAATAATTCCGTCACGTCTAAAGTACCGGTCTTAGTACGGGTAAATAAAATTGCCGCATCAAAATCCTCGGTTTCCAGAAAACGTAACAATGCCTCATTTTTACGGTAACCCCGCACAAACCAGCAAATTTGAGTAATATCCGGATTAGTACGTTGAGTCGATTGAATCTTAACTTCCTGAGGATCCTTCATAAAGCGTTTGGTAATACGTCGAATCGGCTCAGGCATTGTTGCTGAAAACAATGCGGTTTGGTGCTGTTCCGGCAATTCCGCCATTACAGTTTCCACATCTTCAATAAAGCCCATGCGCAACATTTCATCGGCTTCATCTAATACGATGGATTGCAAATTGGATAAATCCAATGTACCACGACGAATGTGATCCAAAATACGTCCTGGTGTGCCAACTACCACTTGCGCGCCCTGTTTTAATGCACGCAGTTGAATATCATAACGCTGTCCGCCGTAAAGGGTGACGATACGCATACCTTTTACGCGTTTAGTAAATTGTTCACAGGCATCAGCAACCTGAATCGCTAATTCCCGCGTCGGTGCCATCACCAACAGTTGCGGGTGATGTTGTGCCACATCAATTTTTGCTAATAATGGCAAAGAAAAAGCCGCAGTTTTTCCGCTCCCGGTTTGTGCCATTCCCAATACGTCACGCCCGCTTAATAAATGCGGAATACACGCTTGTTGGATAGGAGAAGGTGTTTCAAAACCAAGTTCTAAAACGGCGGAAAGAAGATCCTCTGGTAACCCCAGATCTTCAAAAGTGATTTTTGTTTCTGTCATTAAATTCTCGAAATAAATAAGGAAAGCCCAATGCTTTCAGGTGTGTATAAAACAGAGAGCACTACATATTGATTTAAATAAGATCAGCGCGAATGCAACAGCATTTGACTTAACTATGTTGAATTATATGTATCTATCTAGCACGCTAAACGTGCTTAAATCGGGTTATTCTACCCGTTTTACTCCCGACTGTTCTGTTAATTCGCCGTCGTTTTTTAATTTACCCAGCTCAAACAGAGCAAAACGATACTCAACAAAGTTATATACCTGATTTGCCGTTGCTAATTTAAACAGCGTTTCTGCCTCGTCAATATGACCTGAATTGAGTTTTTGTTTTGCTAGATAATAATAACTTTCCGTTAATACTTCCGCATATTGAGGAGACTGCGGTTCGGCAAAGCTTTTGGCTTTATCCAGTAAATCGGTTACGGAAAGTTTGTCCAAATAGTATTGGACAATATAGGTTCCCCAATAATCAGCGGAAAGCGTTTCAGCCCTTTGCGCTAAATTTTGTTTTGCCTCGTTCGGTTTAAATTTTAATTCATTCAGATATAACCATAATACCCGATAAGGATCTGTCTTATTAGCTTGATAGAATGCTAAAAAGTCTTGCTGCGCCAAGTTATAGCGCCCCATATAATAAAAGTTTAAACCTCGATTCAGCAATGTGTATTCATAAGTCGGATCAAGTTCAAGCACAGTATTGAATGCCTCTAAAGCGCCTTCATAGTCTTCGTCCATCAGCGCATAGAGCCCCAGATAGTTATACACTTCAGGCAGTTTTTTCTGAAGTGTTAGAGCCTGCATAAAATCATAATGCGCCAACGCCCACAAACCGAGGCTATCATAAAGTACGCCCCGTTCAAAATGTAAATTGGCACGCTCCGCCCGACTTAATTGTCTGCCAATAAGTAATACTTGGCTGATACGGACAACCATCACTTCCTGATCAAAGTGCGTATTCGGATGCTGCTCCGCCAACACTACTTTATTTTTTGTGACAAACCCACCCTCAAAGCTATTCATGCAGCCTGAAAGCAAGAAAATAAAAATAAAGCCGGGCAGAAACACCACAAAATGAAACGACTTTTTCAGTTGCAACATTGCCACTAAACCTGTTTATTATTGATGACAACTTATAATTTATTAAAAAATTCGACCGCACTTTGTCAATCGAAACGGACAAAGTGCGGTTAAAAATCAATGAATTTTATTCCTGCTCAACAAAATCTACCGGTTCAATGGTTTCTTCTTGTTTTGCAGTCAATTCTTTCATCGTTAAACGAATTCTACCTTGGCGATCGATCTCTACCACTTTTACTTGTACTTCCTGACCGACAGCAAGATAGTCGCTCACTTTCTCAACTCGCTCTTCTGCGATTTGGGAAATATGAACTAATCCCTCTTTTCCACCGACAATCGACACGAAAGCACCGAAATCTGCCAAACGCGTTACTTTACCTTTATATACTGCTCCCGCTTCCACTTCGGCAGTAATGTCTTCAATACGCGCCATTACATCTTTTACAGCACTGCTGTCCACTGCGGCAATTTTTACTGTGCCGTCATCATCAATATCAATGGAAGTACCGGTTTCTTCGGTTAATGCACGAATTGTTGCCCCGCCTTTACCAATCACATCTTTGATTTTCTTCGGATCAATTTTCATGGTGTAAATACGTGGCGCATAATCTGAAATTTCCTCACGAGGTGCCGGAATCGCTTGTTCCATTACACCCAAAATGTGCATACGCGCACTTTTTGCTTGATTTAGTGCGATTTGCATAATTTCAGCAGTAATACCTTCGATCTTAATATCCATTTGCAAGGCCGTAACACCTTCACGGGTACCGGCAACTTTGAAATCCATATCGCCCAAGTGATCTTCATCACCTAGAATATCGGATAACACCACGAATTTATCATCTTCTTTCACCAAGCCCATAGCAATCCCTGCTACTGCCGCTTTAATCGGCACGCCGGCATCCATTAAAGCCAAGGAAGCACCACATACAGATGCCATGGAGGAAGAACCGTTAGATTCGGTGATCTCGGAAACTACACGCACTACATAAGGGAATTCCGCAATTGTCGGCATAACTGCCATCACACCACGTTTCGCCAAACGTCCATGACCGATTTCACGGCGTTTAGGTGACCCGATACGCCCGGTCTCACCCACAGAATATGGAGGGAAATTATAGTGGAATAAGAAATGATCCGCTTTTTCCCCGGTCAATTCATCAATAATTTGTGCATCACGCTCAGTACCCAAGGTTGCCACTGCCAATGCCTGCGTTTCACCACGGGTAAATAATGCCGAACCATGCACGCGCGGCAATACGCCAGTACAAATATCTAATGCGCGCACAGTATCTACGGTGCGACCATCAATACGAGGTTCACCGGCTAAAATACGTCCGCGAACGACCGCACTTTCCATAGAGCTGATGATGTCGAGAATTGCACCTTCGGTTACAGTTTCATCTTCTGCTATAATTTGTGCAATTACATCTGCTTTAATGGCATCAATCTGTTCATAACGAGTTTGCTTCTCGGTAATACGGTAAGCGTCTCCCAAACGGCTTTCAGCTAATGCTTTTACTTTATTGATTAATGTTGTATTCGGCTCAGGTGCTACCCAATCCCAGCGTGGTTTTCCGGCTTCAGCTGCGAACTCTTTAATTGCTTCCACCACAACCTGCTGTTGCTGATGACCAAACACCACCGCAGCCAACATTTGTTCTTCGGTTAAAATATCTGCTTCGGATTCCACCATCAACACGGCTTTGTCTGTACCGGCAACGACTAGATCCAAACGACTTTGTTTTTGCTCGTTTACAGTCGGATTCAGTACAAACTGATTATCAATAAACCCGACTCGTGCTGCACCAATCGGCCCGTTAAACGGCACGCCGGACAAACTCAACGCTGCAGACGCACCAATCATCGCCACTAAATCCGGACTGATTTGTGGATTAACAGACACTACTGTGGCAATTAGTTGAATTTCATTGAAGAAACCTTCAGGGAACAACGGACGAACCGGGCGGTCAATTAAACGCGCAATTAAGGTTTCACCTTCGGACGGACGACCTTCACGTTTAAAGAAACCGCCCGGAATGCGTCCGGCTGCGTAAGTACGCTCTTGATAATCCACGGTTAACGGGAAGAAATCCTGCCCTTCTTTTACTTCTTTTTTCGCTACAACAGTCACGAACACCGTCGTATCATCCATGCTCGCCATAACGGCAGCTGTCGCCTGACGCGCAATCGCGCCGGTCTCTAATGTTACGGTGTGTTGACCATATTTAAACTGTTTTACAATTGGATTCACAATTTTTTCCTTTCAAATTAATAAATTACATAATCTTTTTTGTATCCAATTTGCGACTAGTAAAAGCACTCTGAAAAACTCTTGAAAATCCGACCGCACTTTTCACATTTCAGATTAAAATGAAAGTAAAAGCACTTTTAATAGCCGCACGCTAAAACGGAAACAAAAAAGCCCAAGTATTATACAGGGCTTTTGAAGTTATTGGTAATTTTTTTATCTGTTAGGATGAGTTATTTAAGATAGTTCAACGGATAAAATAATTCTGCTGCTTGTTTAGAAAATAATGAAAAAACAAAGTTAAGAAACCTATTTCAAATACCTTGTTCCTCATAAATTCAATTTCAGTACGTTTAATCAATTAAAACTAGAAAATATGCTATTTTTTCAGCACATTACTTTTCAAATTGTTTACAAGCCAATGCCGAACGGTTTTCACTGTTCGGCATTTTTATTCTACGATTTTAGCTAGTTACTCGTCTAAGAAACTGCGTAAAGTTTCCGAACGGCTTGGGTGACGAAGTTTGCGCAGAGCTTTAGCTTCAATCTGACGAATACGTTCACGAGTTACATCAAACTGTTTGCCAACTTCTTCTAAAGTGTGATCGGTGTTCATATCAATACCGAAACGCATACGCAATACTTTTGCTTCACGCGGTGTTAAACCTTCCAACACTTCATGAGTGGCAGCTCTGAGACTTTGCGCCGTGGCACTATCTAACGGTAACTCTAATGTGCTGTCCTCGATAAAATCACCTAAATGGGAATCATCGTCATCGCCTATTGGAGTTTCCATCGAAATCGGTTCTTTGGCGATTTTTAACACCTTACGAATTTTATCTTCCGGCATTCCCATGCGCTCAGCCAACTCTTCCGGTGAGGCTTCACGCCCCATTTCCTGTAACATTTGACGCGAAATACGGTTTAATTTATTGATAGTCTCAATCATGTGTACCGGAATGCGGATTGTTCTAGCTTGATCGGCAATTGAGCGGGTGATCGCCTGCCGAATCCACCAAGTGGCATAAGTGGAAAATTTATAACCACGACGATATTCAAATTTATCCACTGCTTTCATCAAACCGATATTACCTTCTTGAATTAAATCAAGGAATTGCAAACCTCGGTTAGTGTATTTTTTGGCAATGGAAATCACCAAACGCAAGTTGGCTTCTACCATTTCTTTCTTCGCTCGACGGGCTTTCAATTCGCCTTGCGCAATACGTTCGCCGATATCCCGAATTTGTTGCACAGTTAATTTCGTATCCACTTCAATCTGTTGCAAATTGCCGATTGCATTGCGGATATTTTCTTCATATTGCGCCAATTTCTCTGACCAGCTTTTTCCTGCGC
>CAJPST010000111.1 GCA_905373425.1 uncultured Mesocricetibacter sp. | reverse complement strand
GCTTTAACCAACCAAGCGTCGTTAATTTCTTTTGTCGCTAATGCTTTTTGAAATTGCTCTTTCGGCATTTTTGCATAATCCACTGCCCAACGTTGAATTTGACGTTCTTCCGCACGAACCCGTTTCATGATATCGCGCATTGAAATGACCAACATGTCAAATTGCCGTGGCACTAAACGAAACTGTGTGAAAATATCCGACAGTGCTTTAATTTGCTCGCGCGCTTTTTTTGTCGTACGGCCATATTTTTCAATAGTCGCGATTGTTTTTGCGTGTTGTTCTTTTAATGCCGTAAATTTCTCACGAGCAATTTCGGGATCGATCGAATTATCACCATCATCAGAATCGGCATTATTTTCACGGACTTCGCCCTCATCTTCCTGCTCTTCCTCTTCGTCGTCATCCAGAACTTCGGCATTCACTTCGTTGTTTTCTTCATCATCCAAGCTTTCGTCCAATTCGGCAATATCGTCCCCTATAACTACCGCATTCGGATCAACAAAACCGGTGATTAAATCGGCCAAACGTACAGAGCCTTCTTCCACCAGTTCATATTGTTCGAGTAAGTAAGTTAGAGATTCCGGATATTCCGCTACCGCACTTTGCACCTCGTTAATACCGTCTTCAATGCGTTTGGCAATGTCGATTTCGCCTTCACGAGTCAATAATTCCACACTACCCATTTCACGCATATACATCCGTACGGGATCAGTGGTGCGACCGATCTCTGCTTCCACACTTGATAATACTTGGGTGGCTTCTTCCACCACATCTTCATCAGCAATATTATCAATATTTTCATTCAGCATTAAATCATCGGCATCAGGAGCCACATCAAGCACCTGGATCCCCATATCATTAATCATCTGAATAATATCTTCAATTTGATCCGTATCAATCAGTTCCTCAGGAAGATGATCATTCACCTCGGCGTAGGTTAAATACCCTTGCTCTTTTCCCTGGGCGATTAACAATTTCAATTGAGATTGTGGATTTTGCTCCATATTCGGTATCCGCCTTTGATTCGTTGGTAAAATTATGATAAATAAAATGTGACTAATTCTAGCACTGTTATAAGGGATTAACTATTACTATTTTGCTGCCTATCGCTCAATAATTGGGCTAACTCTTGCTTTTCGGCAATATCCAAACCGGCAGTTCGATCCTTGGCAATAAGCTGCTCAATACGTTGATCCATAAACTGAATGTAAAGATAAGCCAATGTTTCACGGAAAGTGTCTTCGATCTTATCCTCTTCGATTAAATGATCCCATATTGCCAGAATTTCAAGGGGCTTAGCTGAAGCTGAATCTCGGAAATATTCCAAAATTTGTCCCATTGTAATCCCTAAATTATCACGACAAAGAGTTGTCAGCTCGTTGAACAAGTCAAAGCCAGGCTCATTTAGCTCTTTCAGTAAAGACAAGTCATAACCGATTTGTGCCAAATCCGGGTTTTGCAGCAATAACGCTATCAGTAAACGTATTGGTGTACGTTTAATTTTAACTGTTTTTTTGACCGCACTCTGTTCGCTCTCTTGACGATTCGGAATTAAGCTCTCTAATTGCGCCTGATCAATTACCCCCAGTTTTTGCGCCAAAATATTGCGCAAATATAAACGTAACATCTCGCCGGGAATCCTTTTGATTAAAGGAACCGCCAATGCAGCCAACTTGCTTTTTCCTTCCTTAGTAGATAAATCCACTTGCTGCAATAAATGAGCAAATAGAAAATCGCTTAAAGGTAATGCATTTTGGATATAATTTTCAAACCCTACTTTTCCATGCGTACGAATAAAAGTATCGGGATCTTCTCCGTCCGGCAGGAAAATAAATTTTAATTGGCGACCATCTTCCAAATACGGTAGTGCGTTTTCCAACGCTCGCCAAGCTGCTTCTTTCCCTGCACGATCGCCGTCATAACAACATAGCGCCAGCTCCGTAGCCCGAAAAACTTGTTGGATTTGTTCCGACGTGGTCGCTGTGCCCAAAGAAGCAACCGCATAATCCACGCCGAATTGGGCCAATGCCACTACATCCATATAGCCTTCCACTACCAACAGCATTTCCGGACTATCATTTACCTGCAAAGCTTCGAATAAGCCGTATAATTCATTGCCTTTATGATAAGTAACTGTTTCCGGGGAGTTTAAATATTTCGGTTTTTCATCACCTAAAACACGGCCACCGAAAGCAATGGTTCGCCCGCGCCGATCACGGATCGGAAACATAATTCGATGACGAAAGCGGTCATACATTCTGCCGTTATCGTTCTGGGACAGCATACCTAAATCAAATAATTTCTGCTGTTCTTCACGGGTTTGCCCAAATTTCCGCAGTACCAAATCAAAGCTGTCCGGTACAAAACCAATGGCAAAACGTTCAATAATTTCCTGTGATAAACCGCGCTTTTGCAAATATGCTTGTGCCGGAATACTATTCGGGAGCTGTTGTTGATACAGTTGAGAAATTTCCTGCATCAACTGATACAGATCACGTTTGCTTTGAAAACTGAGCGATGGTTTTTCGCTTTTGCCCGTACGTTGTTCGCGCGGCACTTCCAAACCAAGAATGCCGGCAAGTTCCTCCACTGCTTCGGGAAATTCCAAGCGGTCATATTCCATTAAAAAACTAATAGCGTTACCGTGTGCCCCACAACCAAAGCAATGATAAAACTGTTTGTTTTTGCTGACTGTAAACGAAGGAGTCTTTTCATGATGAAAAGGGCAGCAGGCTTGATAATTATTAGTGCCGGCTTTTTTTAGCTTAACGCGGGAATTGACTATCTCGACGATATCGGCTTTCGCCAAAATATCATTAATAAACGAGCGGGGAATCATGCCACTCATAGCCAACCTCATCAATTAAAACAGACAATTCAACAATGTGATAATGAACAAAACCGTGATCCCTTAGAGATAGATTCCTTTGGGTGTCACGGTTTGTTTAACTCGAGTTTTAATTAAATCTAAAATCTAATTAATATAAACGTGTGTTACGGGCATTTTCGCGTGCTACACGTTTCGCGTGACGTTTTGCACGGGTTGCATTTTCGCGTTTACGGATGGTTGTCGGTTTTTCATAGAACTCGCGTGCGCGAACTTCAGCTAAAATACCCGCTTTTTCGCAAGAGCGTTTGAAACGACGTAATGCAACGTCAAATGATTCGTTTTCACGTACTTTAATTACTGGCATAAGCCATCACCTCTGGTATTAAGATTAAATATATTTTGCAAAATTTATTGTCGCCGAATAAAGCGACGAACTCAATGAAGGTCGCAATTTTAATCTAGTTTATAGGCAAAAGTAAAGGGTTGTTTAATCTTTTTTCTGTAAAATCCACGGTACAAATTTCATAAAGTGCGGTAAAATCAGCGGCAATTTTTACAAATAAGCGTTAAAAACCTCATGCGAATTTTAGGAATCGAAACCTCATGCGATGAAACCGGTGTCGCCATTTATGACGAAAAACAAGGGCTTATCGCTAATCAACTATATAGCCAAATTGCATTGCATGCAGATTACGGTGGCGTGGTCCCCGAACTGGCCTCCCGCGATCATATTCGTAAAACCGCGCCTTTAATCCAAGCGGCATTAAAGGAAGCCGGTTTAACTGCTGCGGAAATTGACGGCGTTGCTTATACCGCCGGGCCAGGTTTGGTTGGCGCGTTATTGGTAGGCGCAACTATTGCCCGTTCGTTAGCTTACGCGTGGAATGTACCCGCTGTCGGAGTACATCATATGGAAGCACATTTGCTCGCACCGATGTTGGAAAAACAAGCTGAAAACCGACCGCACTTCCCGTTTATTGCACTATTGGTTTCAGGTGGTCATACACAGTTGGTGCGGGTCGATGCCGTCGGGCAATATCAATTACTTGGTGAAAGTATTGATGATGCAGCGGGAGAGGCTTTCGATAAAACCGCCAAGTTGCTCGGTTTGGATTACCCCGGTGGTGCGGCGTTAGCCCGCCTGGCTGAGCAAGGTACGCCACAACGTTTCGTGTTTCCGCGCCCAATGACCGATCGCCCCGGTTTGGATTTTAGTTTTTCAGGACTAAAAACCTTTGCAGCAAACAGCATTAATCAGGCAATTAAAGAGGAAGGCGAATTAAGCGAACAAACCAAAGCTGACATAGCCCACGCTTTCCAGCTCGCAGTGGTGGAAACATTGGCGATAAAATGCAAACGCGCCTTAAAAGAAACTGGGTTAAAACGACTTGTTATCGCAGGTGGCGTAAGTGCCAACCTACAATTACGCCAATCCCTTGCTAAGTTAATGGAACAACTGAACGGAGAGGTTTTTTACCCGCAACCTCAATTTTGCACCGATAATGGCGCAATGATTGCCTATACCGGTTTTTTACGCTTAAAACAGGGCGAGAAAGCAGATTTGGCGATTGATGTAAAACCGCGCTGGGAAATATGTCAATTACAACCGATAGCGTCTTAAAGCTATTATCTACTCAGCGAAGATTGACTGTATAATTTTGCAACTATTGATGAACAAATTGACATCAAAAATCAAAAGGAAAAATTTGTGAAGAAAGAAATTACCGCCATGCGCATCGCAGGGATTGCATGCGTTATAATGCTTGCCGCTATCGGTGTATTCACTTTTACCACACCAAGTGACGAATTCGTTACTTATCTGGCTTTACTGGGCAGTTTGGTTGGTGGAAAAACCACGATGGGCGTATTTATGCTGGCCGCACTACCGCCACTAACTGCTCTGATTGCCTATTACGTATGGAAATGGCTAAAAAAATAACCGCACTTTACATTAATCATTAAACACAATCCCACTCACAATGGCAAAACTTTATTTTTATTACTCCACAATGAACGCGGGCAAATCCACTACTTTATTACAGTCCGCATATAATTATCAAGAACGTGGAATGAATACGCTCATTTACACCGCTGCAATTGATGACAGATTCGGAATCGGCAAGGTAACATCACGTATCGGAATTGATCGGGAAGCTCGGTTATTTCAGCCCGAAAGCGATCTATGGGCAGAAATCAGCGACCACATACGCCAGTACAAATTACATTGTATTTTGGTTGATGAAGCACAATTTCTAACTAAACAACAAGTGTACCAGCTAAGCGACGTTGTAGATAAACTTAATATTCCGGTTCTGTGCTATGGTTTACGCACCGACTTTCAGTCTAATTTATTTGAAGGAAGTCAATATCTGCTGGCATGGGCAGATCAACTGGAAGAACTAAAAACCATTTGCTATTGCGGTCGTAAAGCTAATTTCGTATTACGTTTAAATGAAAACGGCGAAGTAGTCAAAGATGGGGAACAGATTCAAATTGGGGGCAATGATTGCTACCTTTCCGTTTGTCGCAAACATTACAAAGAAAAAATTGAAGGCTAACCTATCAAAAGTGCGGTGAATTTTCACCGCACTTTATCTCTCATCACACCACAGGTTTATGACGATAAAAGAGCATTCCCGGCAGTGCTAAGCCAAACACTAATGCGCCGAGAATAAAACCGGTTTTGATGAAATTATCGACCATTTGAATCACTAAAGAATCGGAATATCCGTAGTGATGAATTTGCACAATGGCAATCATCGCTTTATAGGCATATACGCCGGGAACCATCGGAATAATTGCCGCAACCGTAAACACTTTAGGATGAGCGAGATAACGTTGTGATAAATACACGCCGATAAAACCGATCAAACTCGCCCCAAAGAAAGTCGCAAATACCAATGGCATGGAACATTGTACCAATAGCATTCGGAAACCATGCCCCAATGCGCCTAGCACCGCACAATAAATCAGCGCTTTCGAGGGTACATTAAACAGCAACGCAAATCCCACCGCAGGCACGGCAGCGAATAACATATCGTCCAACAAAGAAAGTAACAATTGCATAAGTTCAGGCTCCCCAACCGGTAATATTTAATAAACTTAAAGCAAACACAATGCCGATACAGGAACCGAATGTTAAAACGGTTGCAATTACCCAACGCGCAATTCCCATATTAATATGCCCTTTTAAAATATCCGCCAGCGAATTAACCAACGGAAAACCTGGAACTAATAATAATACGCTGGAAGCCAGCGCGATCTGCGGATCATTGCCCAACTCGTACTTCAATGCCGAACCTGCCACCAATGAGGCCACAAATGCAGTTACGGCAAATACAATCAACGGATTAAAATGTCTCGCCGAAATGATTTGGCGTATATACATTGCCAATGCTGAAGCGATAAATGTAATACCGAAAATAGTCCAATCGCCACCGGCCAAATGGGAAAAGCAGGCACAGGATAAGCCGACCATCACCACAACCAAATAACGGTTATATTTCAAAGGTTTTATCCTATCTAATTTCTCTCTGACATGGCGTAAATCATAAATATGATGCTCCGCCGCAATGACAATACGCTGCACTTCCGTCACCACCTGCATATTAATACCTTTATCCGTATTCTTACGGGTAGTGGTAATGCAATGATTATTGGATAACGTGCTAAGTATCACCGCATTAGGTGTTAAGGCGCATTCCACACTATCAACTCCCAACGCTACTCCAAGGCGGCTCGCCATTTGCACCACCACCGTACTTTCAACACCGTGTTGTAACAGTAATAATGCTGTTTGTATGCATAAACGCGTAATTTCACGCTGTTTATCCGCATCTGTTGCTTGCTTTTGCATTTTCATCATTTCCCTTTAAAAATTTACCGCACTTATTATATGCCCTTTTTGAGGTAGAAATTTTGTTCTAAATCAAGAGAAAAGTGCGGTCACTTTTTTGATGATTTTTTTTAATTTTGATGATACTTTATCAGCACTTTTTCTTTACCGCTAAGATTATGGAAAACCGTAATAAAACTATCGTCGTTAAATTCGGCACCAGCACACTGACTCAAGGCTCTCCGAAACTCAATCGTCCGCATATGATCGACATCGTGCGGCAATTCGCCCAGCTCCATCAAGCGGGTTTTCGCTTGGTTATCGTCACTTCAGGCGCGATTGCAGCGGGGCGTCATTACCTCAATCATCCGCAACTGCCACCGACTATTGCATCAAAACAGTTACTGGCGGCAGTGGGGCAAAGTCAGCTAATTCAAACTTGGGAACAGCTATTTGCGATTTATGATATCCACATTGGGCAGATTTTGCTTACCCGTGCCGATATTGAAGATCGTGAACGTTTTCTGAATGCTCGCGATACCCTGCACGCTTTGTTGGATAATCACATTATTCCGGTTATCAATGAAAACGATGCGGTAGCAACTGCGGAAATTAAAGTTGGCGATAATGACAATTTGTCTGCTCTGGTGGCCATTTTAGTACAAGCAGATCAGCTCTATTTACTGACCGATCAACAAGGTTTATTTGACAGCGATCCGCGTAAGAACCCGAATGCAAGACTAATTCCAACGGTTAATGAAATTAACGATCATATCCGTTCCATTGCCGGGAGCGATAACAGTTTCAATTCCCGAGCGGGTTGCCACTTCAGC
>CAJPST010000110.1 GCA_905373425.1 uncultured Mesocricetibacter sp. | reverse complement strand
GATAACAGCAATTTTTATCTGCTAGTGAAATAATCTTGCTTTTTGAGCTAGTTTCTCTAGAATTAGGTCACTTTTAAAAGTGCGGTTAATTTAACCGCACTTTGTTTATCTCCAGCATTTATATAATTAGGTGTATCAATGAACTTATTAAAATCTATTGCATTTATTTTACTTTCATCCATTTTAGCCGTCAGTACTGCAAATGCAGAAAATGATTCTAAACAACAAAAAAACACACAAAAGTCTGTACAACAGAAAAATAAGAAAGATACAAAAAGAGATAAAAACAGCAAAGACAATGAAAATTTAAAACTGTTCAATGAATCTGTCAATATCAAAATTTCCCAAGCTAATATCGTAGCAGATGACAATAATAAACAAGCTTTACGGCTGACTTACTTAGTGGAAAATAAAAGTGCAGATAATGATATTCTGGCATTACACTGGGTTACCGGGTTTGTTTCCAATAAAACTACATTCTTTATTCAGGATATGCCGGCAAAATTTCAAACTGTTATAAAACGTGGCACTAAACTGGAATTTATCTCAATAATTCCATTTGATGAAATGCCCGAGAATGCACGTAAAATTTTCCTTAGCAAAAACGCGAAGATCGATTCGGTTATAGGCGCAAAAAGCCTAACTTTTACCGATGGTAAAAAAATCGATATAAAATAAACCGCACTTAGGACTTATCCAAGAATAATGCATTTAGATAAGATAAAAATATATATTAAAATAAAGGTATGGCATACCCCCTCGGATTGAATGCTGATTGTGAAGAAATCTAATTCCCTACATAGTCCATAGCTGAAGTAATTAAATAATGACTGAACTGCCCTTAATGAGTCGGAGGAATACCCCTTTCTCATTAAGGGCAGCTCTCTTTTATTTACCTAAGTGAATACTATAAATTGTTCAAGTCTAGCACATCAGTCATGTCAAATAATCCACTATCTTTGCCCACTACCCATTTTGCTGCACGAATTGCACCGTTAGCAAATGTCATGCGACTGGACGCTTTGTGAGAAATTTCTACCCGCTCGCCGATATCAGCAAACCATACACTATGCTCTCCTACCACATCTGCTGCACGAATAGTAGAAAAGCCAATGTCTTCGCGCTTACGCTCGCCTGTAATCCCTTCACGAGTAAACACCCCATGAGTTTTCAAATCACGCCCTAAAGTTTTAGCTATGTGCTCTCCCATAGATAATGCTGTACCGGAAGGTGCATCAACTTTATGCCGATGGTGTGCTTCGATAATTTCAATATCACAATAATCGCCCATTACCTTGGCAGCTTTTTCTAGTAATTTAAATACCAGATTCACGCCCACACTGTAATTGGACGCGTATACCACAGCAATTTTTTCCGATGCACTTTTAATTGCCGCTTTGCCATCATCGTCGAATCCTGTCGTACCGATAATCATTTTTTTATTATGTGCAACACAGAATTTAATATGCTCAAGAGTGCCTTCCGGGCGGGTAAAATCAATTAAAACTTCAAAATTATCTTTTTGCTCCGTGAGCTCATCACTCACTTTGATACCCAGTGAACCAATTCCTGCCAATTCCCCGGCATCAGCGCCAATCAGGGAAGAACCTTTACGTTCAAACGCAGCCCCCAATATGACGTTTTCAGTATTTTGAACTGCCTGAATCAACTGACGCCCCATGCGTCCTCCTGCACCGACGATACCGATTTTTAATACCATTTTTCTTTCCTCTTTATGCTTAATTTAATCCATTATAACATTGAACTTTTGGATATGTCTCAATCTGAAACTCGATAAATTTCGGCGAAAAAAAAAGACCGCACTTTATATGCGATCTTTTAAGCCAATAAACTAATTTAATTAGTTTGTAGGGTATTTTTTCTGTAATTCAGCTTGAAGTTTAGTCACTTCGCTTGCATCTTGCATGAGTTTTTTGGTTCCTTCTTCCACTTGTTTTTGCAACTCAGCAGTTGGAGATTTCATTAATGTGATAACATCGGTAATTAATTTATTTGATGAAATTAAACCATTTTTAACTTTGTCTTTAAATGCCTTAATTTCCGGATCTTTTACTTCGATCGCATCTAATTCTTTTTGGAATTCAGCAAATTTATCATTAAATTTCTTTACTGCTTCCTCAATCTTAGCCGGATCTTGAGAAGCTAAAGATTGCTGAATCTCAGTTTGTAATGTCATAACCGCTTGTTGATTATTAACTGACCAGTCATTTAACTTTTTGAATTCCGCTGCCGGATTCGCTTTATCACCGCAGGCTGTTACAACAAATACAAATAATGTAACGGAAAGGATTTTGAATAATTTGTTCATTAAATTTTCCTTATGAAATTAATTGATATTAAGCCCATGACATTGCTTGAGCCAGGCTCATTCTACCCTTATATTGGAATTTTGCCAATTAAAAAATCGTTAACAACTTTTCACCAAAAGGTTTACGCCAATTAAGCATTAAATCCGGTTGACAATCTGGATCTTGGTTTTTATGCCAAACCCATTTCATTAAGCCTTCCAAACTTCGCTTACTTGCAATCACTTCTTGCGGCAAATCAACCACCGCAATTTCTTTTAACTTGCTCTGCAATTGTTTGAGTGTTTTTTTATAACGAGGATCATCAGATAACTTATTGATTGTCTCAGGGTAATCCTTTTCATCAATTCGTTTTACCTGATCTACGATCTGCAGTAATTTTTTACCGTGGATTCGCACTTCCTGTACGCTTAAGCCTAGCTCAAGCAGTTCTGAAGTATGCTTTGGATTATGTTTTGCTACCAACCATAAATTTTCTGCTCGTACTACAAAATTTAGTGCTAAATCACGTCGAATCGCTTCTTCCTGTCGCCATTTCGCTAATAATTTCAAGCGCATTAATTCTTGCGGATTTAATTTCCAGACATTTGGGATATTCAAATAAGCTTTATCGGCATCTTTCGCTTCAAGACGCTTTTCCGCCAACATTTTACACTCAAAATCTACCGCACTTTGCCATTCGGTTTGTGCCAGTTTTTCCTGCATTTGATGATAAAGCGGCAATAAATACCACACATCCCCCACCGCATACCGAAGTTGCTTTTCCGTCAACGGGCGCGCCAGCCAATCGGTGCGGGATTCTCCCTTATCAATTTCCAAATGAAAGTAATGTTTAATCAGAGTTGCCAAGCCTGTAGAATTTGGAAATGCGAGGAAATTCGCCATAATTTGGGTATCCCGCATAGGTGTCGGCAATTGTTGAAAATAATGCTGAAAAACCTCTAGATCCTCCGAACCGGCATGTAATACTTTCATTACGTTTTGAGCGCTTAACAATTCAATTAGCGGCGAAAAATCATTAATTTCATTCGGATCAATCAAACTCACCTGCTCACCGTCATACAATTGTACTAGACCTAACTTCGGATAATAGCTACGTACGCGGACAAATTCCGTATCTAACGCAACTTCTTTTTTCTCCAATGCCCGCCGGCAAGCATCCGCCAAAGCTTCATTCGTAGTGATCAGTTCAAAGTGCGGTTTATTTTTTAGTTCTTTGATCATTTTATTCAGGTTACCTGTTCATTCGCTACACGCTTTGCCATTTCTTCCTCACGTAAAACACGACGAAGGATTTTGCCTACATTACTTTTCGGCAATTCGTCACGAAACTCAATATCTTTCGGGATTTTATAGCCGGTTAAATTCTGACGACAGTGATTGCGTAATTCATCACGAGTCAAACTTTCATCTTTTTTGACTACAAAGATTTTAACACTTTCACCTGATACCTCGTTTGGTACACCAATAGCTACCACTTCGGCGACTTTATAATTAAGCATAACCACATCTTCTATTTCATTCGGGTAAACATTAAAACCCGATACGAGGATCATATCTTTTTTACGATCCACAATGCGTAGGCTGTAGTTCTCATCCATCACTACAATATCGCCGGTGGCAAGCCAGCCATCTTTCAACACATCGGCGGTAGCTTCTGGACGCTGCCAATAACCTTGCATAACCTGTTCGCCTTTTACCCATAGTTCGCCCGGTTCATTTAAAGCTGCTTGCGAGCCGTCGTCTTTGATGATTTTAATATCCGTATTCGGTACAGGCACACCAATGGTGCCGTTGTGTTTCACCACATTAATCGGACAAGCTGCAATCAAAGGCGAACATTCAGTCATGCCATAACCCTCAATAATGTTGCAACCCGTCAAATCATGCCAGCGGGCTGCAACGGATTGTTGAACCGCCATTCCACCGCCAACAGACAGCTTCAGTGAAGAAAAATCAATTTCTTTGAAATCTTCATTATTTAATAATGCATTAAACAGAGTATTTACGCCGGTAATCGCAACAAAACGGTGTTCTTTCATTTCCCTAACAAAGCCGGGAATATCGCGCGGATTAGTTATCAATATTGCCGTAATACCTAATTCGATAAACAACAGGCAATTCACAGTCAATGCAAAAACATGATATAACGGCAATGCTAAAATTGCCGAACGCGGGTGTCGATGATCACCGATAAAGGGTTCTGCGATCCATTTTGCTTGAAACACATTGGTTATAATATTGGCATGCGACAGCATCGCGCCTTTTGCCACTCCCGTAGTGCCTCCCGTATATTGCAAAAAAGCAAGATCATTACGCCCCAGCTCAGGACGAACATACTGGCGATGTTTACCGAGGCTCAAAACTTCGCGAAATGTGGCGGCTTTTGGCAATTTATATTTCGGTACTAATTTTTTGATATATTTCACTACAAAATTGACTAGCGTACGTTTTCCGAAAGAAAGCTGATCACCCATTCGAGTTAATATTACGTGTTTTACATCGGTGTTGAACACAACTTTTTCTAACGTCGAAGCAAAGTTAGACACCACCACGATCGCTTTCGCACCACTATCCTGTAGCTGATGCTCCAATTCTCGCGGAGTATAAAGCGGATTTACATTAACGACGACCAATCCGGCACGCAAAATACCGAATAATGCAATCGGATATTGCAATAAATTCGGCATCATTAACGCTACGCGCTCACCTTTTGATAGTTTTAATTCGGTTTGTAGATATGCTGCAAATGCTCGACTACGCTCTTCCAGCTTGCGGAAAGTCAGCGTTTTTCCCATATTAATATAAGCAGGGCGATCGGGATGATCTCGCACCGCTCGTTCAAACATATCTAAAATGGAAGTATAGTGCGACGTGTCAATTTCACGAGCAACTCCTTCGGGATAATTGCTAAACCAAGGCTTTGCCATTTTGTCTCCTTAGATCATTATTAGTATAAATTGTAGCGTAATATCGGTTCACGGTGAAACATATGAAATCTCAAACCGAAACGGCGCGGATACCAATCATCGTCCCAATCGTCCCAGTCATCCCAATAATCGCGATCATAATAATATTCTTGTACCAAGCGCCATTGTTTATGAGCCGTCACCTCAATAACGGGATACTGATAATCTGCCTGATCGATTTTTCCCAGCTCTTTTCCACTCAGCACACCTGTTACGGTAATATATTGCTCCTTCAAACTTTCAGGATCGACGAAACCTTTCAAATAAGCAATAAAACGTCCATTGGTCGGTGCATCTATGGCCGGTTTGGCGGAAAACATTAACACCGGCAGACTAATAACTTCTATTCTGGTTTTATCCTTTAATGCAGTTGCCGCCACCACTTTACCGCCTAATCGCACTTTTTTACACCGACAATCATAATCTTCCGTTTTAATTTTTTTCAAATCTTGGATTGCCGATTTATCCCGCTCTAATCCGGGTGGTGCGGAAATACAGCCACTGAGTAACGAAACGGCAAAAAGTGCGGTCAAAAAAATAGCTATTTTTTTCATCTTTTGCTCCTATTCTCTAATTTACGGCTTTCTGCATAACGGTTTTATTCTCGACCGGGTAGCTTTTTCCAAGTCACTTCGTTACGCAAGTAAACAGGTTCGATTTCCACTGCGCTAATTACCTGTTTTTTATACCATAACGGTACAGCAAGCGATAGCATATATTGTGCCGATGGCAAAGCGATATCCGATTTTTTTCCAATTCCCGCTTCGGCAAGTTGCGGATACGCCGCCCACCCGGTTCCGACTTGAACCCAAGCCCCCTGTAATTTATTCAATTGGTTAAGAGCAGTCTCAGCAGAGCAAACTTGTTCGGCAATGATCTCGTTCCATTGTAAGAACTCACCAAAATCTGACCGCACTTTTTGTGCGCTAAACTGCGCAAAATAGACTTCGTTCATTCGTGCATCAATGGCGGCGATAACTTGTTCCGCCTGATACTGTTGATAAGCTGCCTGTGCCATTGCTGCCAGATTGGAAATTGGAATGACAGGCAAATCGGCGCCTAATGCCAAACCTTGCGCAATGCCGGCTCCTACACGCACGCCGGTGAAACTGCCCGGCCCCCGTCCGAACACTAAAGCATCGACTTTATTTAATTTTATTCCCGATTGGCTTAGAATTTCATCTATCATCGGCAGAATTCGCTTGGTATGAGTGCGTTGCGCCACTTCATCAAGACTAGTGGTTTCGCCTTTATGTAATAATGCTACCGAACAGGCTTCCGTTGAGGTGTCAAGAGCTAATAAAGTTAAATTATTCATTAAATTATCCGTGTTAAATCTGTTGTAGAAATTCTATCACTTTTCCTAAATCTCGGGTACGTTTTGCATTTGGCAGGCTTTTTAAAAAAGTTTCGCCATAAGGTCGGGTTACTAATCGACTGTCACAAATAATCACCACGCCACGATCAGTTACATCGCGAATTAAACGTCCAACCCCCTGTTTTAATGCAATAACGGCTTCGGGAATCTGAATATCACTAAAAGGTTCTCCACCCTGTAACAAACAATCCTCAATGCGTGCTTTTAACAAAGGTTCGTCAGGCGAGGAAAAAGGCAATTTATCAATAATGACTAAAGAAAGCGCATCACCACGCACATCCACACCTTCCCAAAAGCTGGATGTAGCCACCAACACACTGTGTTCTTCCTTAATAAATTGTTCCAACAAGTTGGCTTTGGCGGTTTCTCCCTGTAATAGTACGGAAAGTGCGCTGTGATTGCGAAAATATTCTGCCAAGCCTTTCATCATAAAATAAGAGGTGCACAATACAAAACAACGCCCGTTATTCGCTTCAATAATCGGTAGCAACATTGCGGCAAGTTTTTCCAACGTATGCGTTTGATTGCTCCCCGGTAAATAACGCGGCACACAAAGTAACGCTTGCTCCGTATAATTAAACGGGCTTTGCAGCACTTTCTGCATAGCATTTTCAATTCCCAAGCGCCGACAAAAATGATTAAACGAGCCACCGACTTCTAACGTTGCCGAAGTGAAAATCCATGCCGTTTCACGCATTTTCATTTGCTCGCCAAATTTATCCGCTACCGTTAACGGCGTAATATGTAGCCCAAAATTTCGATTAAAAGTTTCATACCAGTAACAATAGCCCGTAATCGTAGTATCTGATAATCGTTTAAGCTGATTTTTTACCGTATTGATTCGCTCGAAAATGCTATCTAAAGTTTGTGAACGCCCCAAAGCCAGTTTGATCACATCAGCCGTGAAATCCAACTTTTCCTGCAAAATTTCAACGCCTTTTTTAACCGCACTTTGGTTCAATAAATCACGCCAATTGCCACGTT
>CAJPST010000109.1 GCA_905373425.1 uncultured Mesocricetibacter sp. | reverse complement strand
TGGAACTAAACAGTTTAGGTGATCGTGTATTAATCCATATTTTAATCGGTCATAAATACCAGCATTTAGTGCGTCAAAATTCAGAGTTTTGGTTCTCATCAGGCTACACCGCGGAACTCGGCTGGTCAGGATTTGCTATTAATACCGGTTCTGTGAAACAGCTGTTAAAAGGCGGTATTTCCTTCTCCACGCCGTCCGGAACGGTCGTGCAACCGCAAGCCAAAGCCAACCAGCGCTTTTTGCTACAAATTAAACGACCGGAGGATGCTCAAACCTGGAACCAAGGCACCCTTAAATAAAACGTAAAAAATTTTAACCGCACTTTCTAAATTAATGCTCTGAAAAGAGCACGTAACGATGAAAGTGCGGTCGGTTTTTAAGGAGAAATTATGTCAGATCAAATTCAAAACCGTCGCCCCATTAACAGTCGTAACAATAAGCAAATACAACGCTTTGCCGCTTACCTTGCGCGACGTAACTTCCCGACACCGAATCAAATTTCCGGCTTAAGTGTAGTCTTTGCTTTTCTGGGTGCATTCTGCCTATGGCTATTTTCTTATCATGTTGGCTTTCTCTTACTTTGTGCATTATTCGTACAACTGCGCCTAATGTGTAACTTATTGGATGGAATGGTCGCCGTAGAAGGAGGCAAAAAAACAGCAATTGGCGACATTTTTAACGAATTTCCCGATAGAATCGCTGATTCGGTATTATTAGTCACTCTTGGCTATGCTGCCGGCATCGATTGGTTCGGTTGGTTTGCAGCCTTGCTTGCCGCATTTACAGCCTATATTCGTGTGTTCGGCGGTAGTCTCGGGTTTGAACAAAAATTTCTTGGCCCCATGGCAAAGCAACATCGAATGGCAGTTCTCACGGCAAGTTGCCTGTTCACCGTCATTGAACGAACCTTATGGAATACAAGTTACTGCCTGCTATTCGGCTTGTCCATCATCATTGTCGGCACGGCCATCACCTGCATTATCCGCACCTTGGACATTGTTAAACAGTTAGAACAAAAAAACAGTTAAAAAACAAACCGCACTTTGAAAGTCTAGCTCAAAGTGCGGTCTATTTTTCGTAGTTTTAGTTTCCTTATTTTTTCACTGCTAATTCCGCGATTTTTACTATCACTTCCACGACATTTTGCATTCCTTCCAGCGTTATTAACTCTTTCTTACTGTGGAAATTATAGCCTCCGGTGAAAATATTCGGACAGGCAATGCCTTTTTCCGCCAACCATGCGCCGTCAGTACCACCGCGAATAGGTTTATGCAGCGGTGTGATACCACATGCACGCATTGCTGCATCTGCTAGCTTTATGGCTTGCGGCACTTTTTTCACACAATCGTACATATTGTGATAGCTATCGGTAATCGTTAGTTCAATAGGCACTTTCAAGTGCTTGCTCCGATTAAATTCTGCGACGGCGTTTGTAATAAAATTTTTCCGTTTTTCAAAACCTTGCTGTTCAAAATCACGAATTAAATAATGTAATTCGGCTTTTTCGACATTCCCTGAAAAGCCGTTTAAGTGGTAAAAACCTTGTTTACCGTCAGTGGTTTCCGGAGTTTCATCACGCGGAAAGCTCTGTTGAAAATCACAGGCAAGTGTGAGTGCATTTACCATTTTATTTTTCGCCGTCCCCGGATGAATATTGCAACCATGTATGGTAACAGTGGCACTTGCCGCGTTGAAGTTTTCATATTCCAACTCTCCAACCTCACCTCCATCAATGGTGTATGCCCAATCACAAGGGAACTTGTCCAGCGGAAAAAATTGCATCCCTAAACCGATTTCTTCATCAGGTGTGAATGCAATCCGCAGATTACAACGAGGTTTTTCACTTTGTCGTAAAACAAAAAGTGCGGTCATTATTTCGGCAATTCCCGCCTTATTATCCGCACCTAGTAATGTTGTGCCATCAGTTACAATAAGGGTTTTACCGATAAATTGATGTAAAAACGGAAAATCCACCGGGCTAATATCTTCCTCACCACTGCCTAAAGCTATGTCCCCCCCTCTATAATTTTCAATCACTTCGGGGCGCACATTTTTGCCACTACAATCGGGCGAAGTATCTAAATGGGAAATCAATCCAATCGTCGGTGCATGTTTCACATTGCTCGGTAAAAGTGCGGTCAAAATTCCGTGCGAATTTATTTCTACTTCGCTTAAACCTAATGCACGTAATTCCTGAGCCAAATATTCGGCAAGTTTCAGCTGCCCGATGGAACTGGGAGAGTGTTTAACACTGGGTTTAGATTGCGTATCAAACCCGACATAAGTTAAAAAGCGTTCGAGTAGTTGTTCAGCATACTGCATAATATTGTCCTTCTTTACTCATTTACGTTCAGTTTAGCAATTCTGTCAGGTATTTTTTTTGATATATAACAAATATTTTGAAAGAAAAGCAAAGAAAAAACTTAAGCGATAATTTAGATCAAAAAAATTTTGCTTAAAAGCAAAGAAATGGCTTTTAATTAAAGGTCAATCACTATATCATTACCCCTTAAAATTTTGTTATTTTAAGGGTTCGCAAACTCTTGCGAACGTGTCGTTTCTACTAACCTAATGATTTTAATATCTTAGACTCTATTGACTTCGGGAGAAAACCAAAGCTAGTGGAAAATCCAGTTCAAACCAAACCGATTATTGAGCTTCGTTCTCTAAGCAAATCGTATAATGGTAACACTATTATTAATAATTTTAATTTGACCATCAACAATGGCGAATTCTTAACCATTCTAGGACCTTCCGGTTGCGGAAAAACGACGGTTCTGCGCTTACTTGCAGGATTAGAAGAACCAAATGGCGGACAAATTATTCTTGACGGTGAAGATATTACAAACGTTCCGGCAGAGCAACGTTATGTTAATACCGTGTTCCAAAGTTATGCGCTTTTCCCGCATATGACGATTTTTGAAAATGTAGCATTCGGTTTGCGTATGCAAAAAGTACCGGAAGCGGAAATTAAACCTCGAGTAATGGACGCATTACGAATGGTGCAATTGGAAGATATGGCGGAACGTAAACCGACCCAGCTTTCCGGAGGTCAGCAACAACGAATTGCCATAGCTCGTGCTGTGGTCAATAAACCAAAAGTTCTGTTGCTTGACGAATCCCTTTCTGCGTTAGATTACAAATTACGTAAGAAAATGCAAAACGAATTAAAAGCATTGCAACGTCAATTAGGCATTACTTTTATTTTTGTGACCCATGATCAGGAAGAAGCTCTGACAATGTCTGATCGCATTATCGTCTTACGTAAAGGAAATATTGAACAAGACGGTTCACCGCGTGAAATCTACGAGGATCCTAAAAACCTATTTGTTGCCAAATTCATCGGTGAAATTAATATCTTCGATGCCGTCGTATTGCATCGTATTGATGAGAAACGAGTCAAAGCCAATGTTGAAGGTCGCATTTGTGAAATTTACGTTCAACAGGAAGTGCAGGAAGGGCAAAAACTGAAGGTATTATTACGCCCAGAAGATGTACAACTGGAAGAACTTGATGAAAATGAAAAATCAAGTGCCATTATCGGTCACATTCGCGAGCGTAACTATAAGGGCATGACGCTAGAATCAACTGTAGAATTGGATCATAACGGTAAAATGGTATTGGTTAGCGAGTTCTTCAATGAAGATGACCCAAATATCGATCACTCGTTAGATCAAAAAGTTGCCGTAACTTGGATTGAAAGCTGGGAAGTGGTATTGAACGATGAAAATGACAACGCGTAAATTCCAAAATGTTACCGTTGCTGTTATTTTCGCTTGGTTAATTTTCTTTGTGTTAATACCAAATCTATTGGTATTCACTGTGAGTTTTCTAAGTAAAGACAGCAGTAATTTCTATGCTTTGCCTTTCACATTTGAGAGCTACACCCGCTTGTTTGAACCGTTATACGCGCAAGTGGTGTGGAATTCCTTATATATGTCAAGCATAGCAACCGTGATTTGCCTTATTATCGGTTATCCGTTCGCCTTCATGATCGCTAAAATCGAGCCGAAATATCGCGCTATTTTATTATTTTTAGTGGTATTGCCGTTCTGGACGAACTCGTTAATTCGGATTTACGGTATGAAAATTTTTCTCGGCGTAAAAGGTATTCTAAACGAAGCATTGTTAGGATTAGGTTTTATCAGTGAGCCAATTCGTATTTTAAATACCGAAGCGGCTGTGATTATCGGTCTGGTGTATCTGCTTTTGCCGTTTATGATTTTACCTCTTTATTCAGCTATCGAAAAACTTGATCACCGTTTACTTGAGGCTGCAAAAGATTTAGGAGCAAACGCGTTCCAACGTTTTATCAAGGTCATTATTCCGTTAACAATGCCGGGAATTATTTCCGGTTGCCTATTAGTTTTATTGCCAGCAATGGGAATGTTCTATGTGGCAGACTTATTGGGCGGTGCAAAAGTATTATTAGTAGGTAATGTTATTAAGAGTGAATTCTTAATTTCCCGTAACTGGCCGTTCGGCTCAGCAATCAGTATCGGTTTGACCATTCTAATGGCGGTATTAATCTTTGTTTACTATAAAGCCAACAAATTATTGAATAAGAAAGTGGAGTTAGAATAATGGGGCGTATACTGCGTAATCTTTTTATGTTGGTGGTGTACGCATATTTGTATATCCCAATTATTATCTTAGTCGGCAATTCCTTTAACTCGGATCGCTACGGTTTGAATTGGAAAGGATTTACCTGGGATTGGTACACGCGTCTCTCCCATAATGACACTTTAATTCAAGCTGCAGTTCACTCGGTGATTATTGCATTTTTTGCGGCTACTCTTGCAACGATTATCGGAGGTTTAACGGCAATTGCTCTTTATCGATATCGTTTCCGAGGAAAACAGGCTGTCAGTGGCTTATTATTTATCGTAATGATGTCGCCGGATATCGTAATGGCAGTGTCGCTACTTGCCCTATTCATGATCGTTGGTATTTCCTTAGGATTTTGGTCATTATTACTGGCGCACGTCACGTTTTGCTTGCCTTATGTAGTTGTTACCGTATTCTCACGCTTAAAAGGGTTTGATGTGAAAATGCTGGAAGCGGCAAAAGATTTAGGAGCCGGGGAAACTACAATTTTACGTAAAATAATTCTTCCTCTTGCCTTGCCGGCGATCGTTTCCGGTTGGCTGTTAAGTTTCACTATTTCTTTAGATGACGTAGTTGTTTCCTCTTTTGTAAGTGGTGTAAGTTACGAAATTTTACCATTGAAAATCTTTTCATTAGTTAAAACAGGGGTTACCCCTGAAGTAAATGCATTAGCAACTATAATGATCGTTCTTTCATTATTCTTGGTTATTTTAGGGCAAATAATTGCAAGAAAGGATAAAAGCTAAATTAAGGCTTCACAAACAGCCGAATTCAAAATAAAATACGCCCTGACCCTAAGCGAGTATAGCTTGAGTCAGGCGTTTTTTTATGTCTTTTTTAAAGACGGGTTTAATTCTCACTCATTCATCACAGGAGATGATCTTAAATGAAAAAATTAACAGGTCTTTTTGCAGCCAGCCTAGTAGCAGTTGCAGTGACTGGTTGTGATAATAACAACAAAACTGCGGCAACGCCGGCAAATGCTGAACCTAAAGCACCTGAAGCCACAAAAGCTCCGGAAAATAAGGCTAACGACACAGTTTATTTGTACACTTGGACAGAATATGTACCGGATGGTCTTTTAGACGATTTTACAAAAGAAACCGGTATTAAAGTGATTGTGTCCAGTCTTGAATCAAACGAGACAATGTATGCAAAATTAAAAACCCAAGGTGCAGCTGGTGGCTACGATGTAATTGCCCCAAGTAACTATTTTGTGGCTAAAATGGCTCGTGAAGGTATGTTGGCTGAATTAGATCACAACCAATTGCCGGTAATCAAAGAACTTGATCCGAATTGGTTAAATAAACCTTATGATAAAGGCAACAAATATTCCCTTCCGCAATTATTAGGTGCTCCGGGTATTGCTTTCAA
Organism: uncultured Mesocricetibacter sp.; assembly: GCA_905373425.1. Classification (GTDB taxonomy): domain Bacteria; phylum Pseudomonadota; class Gammaproteobacteria; order Enterobacterales; family Pasteurellaceae; genus CAJPST01. The sequence continues at coordinate 1,688 of CAJPST010000109.1, read as the reverse complement.
TACAAATACCTACAAAGGCTCCGAATTCACCTCCTGGGGAGATTTATGGAAACCGGAATACGCCAACAAAGTACAATTGCTTGATGATGCACGTGAAGTCTTCAACATTGCTTTGTTAAAATTAGGCCAAGACCCAAATACCCAAGATCCGGCGATTATCAAGCAGGCTTACGAAGAATTATTGAAATTACGTCCAAATGTACTTTCTTTCACTTCCGACAACCCGGCAAACTCGTTTATTTCCGGTGAAACTGAAGTGGGTCAATTATGGAATGGTTCTGTTCGCATTGCGAAAAAAGAACAAGCGCCGTTAAATATGGTATTCCCGAAAGAAGGCCCTGTACTCTGGGTAGATAACCTTGCTATTACCTCTACCTCTAAAAACCCGGAAGGTGCACATAAACTCATTAACTATATGTTAGGAGCAAAAGCGGCTGAAAAATTAACCTTAGCAATAGGCTATCCAACAGCTAACCTTGAAGCGAAAAAAGTGCTTCCGAAAGAAATCACTGAAGATCCTTCAATCTACCCTACTGCTGAAATATTAAAAAACAGCCACTGGCAAGATGATGTAGGTGATGCTATTCAGTACTATGAACAATATTATCAAGAGTTAAAAGCGGCTAAATAATCTCCGTTTGAAAAACTCATAAAAAAATGACCGCACTTTATTTATAACAAAAGTGCGGTCTATTTTTTACTTATTTTTTCAATGGCAAGCCTGTTTGCCAATCGAGACCTGCCTGTTCGGCGAGGCCTTGTACCAGTTCGTCACTTGGTTTTGGCGGTGAAGCCCCTTCATACCAACGCTGGAACTCGATTTTACCGTCCCAAGGCGGGAGTTTGGCAGGTGGCAACGGCACGATTTTGTCTAGGTCGGGAACTTTGGGTTGGAGGTAGTCATAGTCAAAAAGATAATCTCCTATCATTTCATAACGCGCTTTTCTTTCCGCGTCAGGTTTCAGTGCTAGGTAGTCAAGTTCATTATCTGCGGTAAATTTTTTATCAAACCCATGAGATAGGCGACTAGCAGATTGATAGCTGCCATTTTTTGCTCCCTGATGAAAGGCTTTGACTGCTCGTGAATATTCTTTATCTATTTTAAAGAATATACCTAGACTAAGTGATGCCTCTCCCAACCCTTGCTCCGAAGAACAGGATAAAAGCTGACCTCTAAGGGTATCACGTAATTTAAATGTGGCTTTATCTTGTATGCTGCCTAGTATTTCAGATAGTTCATATTGCGCTTCTCTGCTTCCCATATCCGCAGCCTTTCTTAAATAAGCAAAACGACCTTCCTTTTTCGCTGTTTTCACTCCATAACCTTTGGTTAAATAACCGTATAGGTTATAGTACGCGGTAGCAGGCAGTTGTTTTTCCAGTTGCCTGTTTAGATTATAGACTTCATCTTTCGGGTTTTGTGCAGTGACTCTGCCCGATTGCAACAGATATTGTAGGCGGATATTGGCTTTATAGTCGCCGCTAGCTGCGGCGATACGATAATAGACCGCGGCATTTTGCCATACTGCATCACCCTCGATCCCTAGCCACATGTTATGCAAATCCTGATACAGTGCATAGTTGTAGAGTTTTTGGGTGTCGGGAGAAAGGGGCGGCTTGGTTTCGTGTACGCAGGTGAAGGCTAAATGTTGTTCCAAATCTTCCAAACTTCTCATGGTCGCTCCTTT
>CAJPST010000108.1 GCA_905373425.1 uncultured Mesocricetibacter sp. | reverse complement strand
GATCTAAGCAAACCAATCCGTTTTCATAAGAAAGGCGCAATGATTGTCCTTTTTCGTTTGGGAAGAAAGTCAAATTGAAGGCCCGGTTATTTGCCTCAAATTTTACATAAGCACGATCTAAATCCGCAATCTCGGCTTTTCCATCAAGATGAAGTGTCGAAAGTGCGGTCAGATTTTCATACGTTTTTGCGATTGGGCGTTGATAGATTTTGGTGCCTTCTAAGCGTAATTCTCTCGGCAGGGTTAAGGCCGAATGCCATTTGAATTTGTCTGTCGGATAAGTTAAATCCGGCAAACCGATCCAAGCGAAAAGCACTGCGTGGGTTTTATTATCCAAACCGCCGAAGGTTTGTGGGGCATAGAAATCAAAGCCCTGATCCAACTCGCCGATATATTCCGCTTCAAAGGTTAAATCCGTTAATTTCCCCACCGCATAAGTCGCATGGTAATTATTTTGGAATTGATGCGCTTCACGATCTTTGCCCTGAGGCGACCAAATAAACACATCTTTATCGCCCAGTTTCAACAAATCAGGGCATTCCCACATAAACACATTGGTATTGTCAAACGCCGGCAAGGAAAGCTCACCCAGCAAACGCGGCGTATCTTCAAGATTGTCCATTTCAAAAATAATCGCCGTGCCGGTGAGATTTTCCCGTTGTGCACCGCAGATAAAACGGATTTTACCGTTTTCGGTGAAATAAGGTTTCGGGTCGCGAACGTGTTCCGTATAGCCTTCAGGCGCATTTTCAATTAATGGACGTTTACTGAGCAATTTTCCATCAAGAGCGAAAATGGCTAAATTTTGGTAAGGGACACGTTGATTATCACTAGGACGACGGGTGTTACCCGTGTAGAACATGGCTAATTTATCACCGACTTTTAACGCGCCACCGGAATAACAGCCGTGAGATTCAAAAAGCTCACAAGGAATGAGATCGTCAGCAGATTGATAATGTTGGAAATCTTTGGTGATTAAATGCTTCCAATGTTTCATACCGTGTATGGCATCAAAAGGAAACCATTGATAAAAAAGGTGATATTTCTCGCCATCAAAGATGAGACCGTTAGGATCGTTCATCAGTCCGGTTGGTGGTGCAATATGAAAGTGCGGTCGAAAATCCTTGTCTTTTTGCACGGTTTGCGCAATGTCCGCAAGCTCACCGGATTCTGCCGCAAGGATGCTTTTGTATTTCCCGTTGTTGAAAATATGCATAAGGTTTCTCCCTCTGTGTTTGGGCAGTGAGCACGCGTCAGGAGACGCGCGCTATCAAATTGAATCAATGGGATTAGTTTGCCAAAAATTCTGCTAACTGTGCTTTATTCGGCAGGGCAGACATTGCCCCTTTTGCCGTTGTTGCCAAGGCGCCGCTGGCATTGGCTTGGCGGATAATTTGCTCAAGCACAGATATTTCTTTCCAATTTGAATGTTGTGAAAGACCGGAAAGGAGACCGCCTACGAACGCATCGCCTGCACCTGTGGTATCAACCGGTTGTAAGGCTTTGCCGGTAATCACATCTTTTTTACCGGCTAAATGATAGAGCGCACCGTGTTTGCCCAAGGTCACAATAATCAATTTTTCCGGATAAAGTGCGGTGATTTTTTCAAATGCTTCAGTTAAGGTTTGCGTATCCGTGAGTAGCGTCAATTCTTCTTCCGAAAATTTCAATACGTCTGCCAATGCCACCGCCTGCATCACCGTTTCTTTCATGTCTTCAAAACTTGGCCACAGAGATTCACGTAAATTGGGATCAAAAGAGAAAAATCCGCCGGCGGCTTTAATACGACGAATCGCTTCAAAAGCCGTTTCGCGGGAAGGGTTATTGATTAATGCAATGGAACAGCAATGCAACCATTCGTTAGCTTGGAAATTCGGTAAATCGGCTACCTGCAAAAACTGATCCGCACTTGGGTTTACCATAAAGGTAAAGCTTCGTTCGCCGTTGTCTAAACCGACCACAACGGTAGAAGTGCGTTGCTGTGGATCGAGAATCATATGGCCCGTTTGCACATTTTCCTGTTGTAGGGTTTGCAGCATAAATTCGCCCAACGGATCTTTGCCTACACGGCCAATAAACGCACTTTCACCGCCTAAACGGGCAATACCTACCGCCACATTTGCCGGTGCACCGCCCGCACAACGCAAATAATGATTTTCTCCGTCCGGAATTAGATCCACCACGGCATCACCTAGTACCCAGATTTTTTGATTCATCATGCTCTCCCGTTATCAGACTTATAAACTTGAATTCTGTTTATATGTAGGATTTTGAAAAATTTCTACACAAAAACACCCATTTTTTTCATGAAATGATTTTACGAAATGATACTTTCTCAAATATTTTTTTATTTCATGCTGAATAAAACCATGACCGACAATACAGCAATCTTGTTGTAGTAAAGTTGGTATTAATTTTTCAACGTGTTTTTTTTCTTTGTGAATACTATTTTGCGTTTTATTTAATCCTAGCAACCACAATATCCTAGAAAGAATAAACCATAAATTAAGTGTTAGCTTTATTTTTGGAATATTTATTATTTTTAGATCAAATTCCTTTAAATCTTCCAGTGTAATTCGTTCATTATTTGGGAATAATGCTTCTGCCGTTTTTTGTGCCCTAATTAGGGGAGAAACAAAGACTTTTTCAATTAATAAAATCTCTTGATATGCCGAGCTTTGTTTAAATGAATTTAATTCATCCAATGCCAAATGTTCGGTTTGGTTATAATTAATCAAACGGTTTTGAGCAACGGTAGAGTCGCATTTACTACCATTTACTAATGGTGTTGCATGTCTGATAAGAACAATTTTAGGCATATCATCAAAAATACAGTTAAAAATAACCGCACTTTATGAAGTCATAAGTGCGGTCGATTTTTGTGATGTTTTATCTCACTGTTACCTTGGCGAACTTGCGTTTACCTACTTGGTAAACCGCCGTGGAGGCGGTGATAACGAGTTTGGCGTCTTCGACTTTTTCGCCGTCAATTTTTACGCCGCCTTGCTGCACCATGCGGTTAGCCTCTGAAGTGGAAGCAACCAAACCGGCTTCTTTTAATAAGTTGGCAAGCCCGATTTCGCCTTCAAAAGTAAATTCCGGCATCTCATCCGGCATAGCCCCTTTTTGGAAGCGGTTAATAAATTCTTGTTCAGCAGCATCGGCAGCTGCGTCATCATGGAAACGTGCGATGATTTCTTTGGCTAATAAAATCTTCACATCACGTGGGTTTTTGCCGTTCGCCACATCTTCTTTCAATTGGGCGATTTCAGCTAATGGACGGAAAGAAAGTAAGTTGTACCAGTCCCACATTAAGTCGTCGGAGATAGACATGATTTTGCCGAACATCTCGCCCGGTGCTTCGGTAACACCGATATAGTTGCCAAGGGATTTAGACATTTTTTTCTCGCCATCTAAGCCCACCAATAACGGTAGAGTAATGGCTACTTGCGGTTTTTGACCGGCGGATTTTTGTAATTCACGCCCCACTAACAAGTTGAATTTTTGGTCGGTACCACCAAGTTCAACGTCAGCTTCTAATGCAACGGAATCGTGCCCTTGCAAGAGCGGGTAAATAAATTCATGAATCGCAATTGGTTGATTGTTAGAGAAACGTTTTTTGAAATCATCACGTTCCAACATTCGGGCAACAGTGTAGTTGCTTGCTAAACGAATCATGCCTTCGGTGCCTAATTTACCCAACCATTCGGAGTTGAATACGATACGGGTTTTTTGTGGATCCAGAATTTTGTAGATTTGTTGTTTGTAGGTTTCTGCGTTGCGCAACACGTCTTCGCGACTAAGCGGCGGACGGGTGGTGTTTTTGCCGGACGGATCGCCCACCATACCGGTGAAGTCACCGATTAAGAAAATCACTTCATGACCGAATTGTTGGAACTGACGTAATTTGTTTAATACAACAGTATGACCTAAATGAATATCTGGAGCGGTCGGATCTGCGCCGAGTTTCACGCGCAAAGGGCGATTTTCTTTAAGTTTTTCAATTAAATCTTGTTCAGAAAGAATTTCATCTACGCCGCGCTTTAGTTCCGCGAGAACGGTATTCAGATCAGTCATTGTCCTATCCAGAGTGTATTTTTCATAAGAGATTATATTATAGAGATTATTCGCCAAATGAAAAGTGCGGTAGTTTTTTTTCCGTTTTTTTTATACGCTTTTTTTGTTATCCTAAGTCCCTTTAAATATTATTACCGAATTTATACGCAATAAGGCGGATTTCTATGAAAATTGTTCTTCTTGACAGAGTTACGATACCGTCGCATATCGCCATTCCCCAGCCTCATTTTCCGCATGAATGGGTTGAATACGAACGTACTTCTCCCGAGCAAACCGTTGAACGGATGCAAGGAGCGCAGATTGCTATTACCAATAAAGTAATGTTTAATCGCGAAGTCATGCAAAAACTGCCAGACCTCAAATTGATCGCATTGCTGGCGACGGGAATGAATAATATTGATCTGATTGCCGCTAAGGAATTAGGAATTACGGTTAAAAATGTGACCGGCTATTCAGTGGTCACGGTGCCGGAACACGTTATTGGTTTTATTTTTAATTTTAAACGTAGTTTGACGGGGTGGTATAACGATCAACTTAGTGGAAAATGGAGCGATAGCAAACAGTTCTGTTATTTTGATTATCCGATTACTGATGTACGTGGTTCTACATTGGGCATTATTGGTAAAGGCTGTATCGGCTCCGAAGTCGGTAGATTGGCAAGCGCATTGGGAATGAATGTACTGTATGCGGAACATCGTCATGCCACTGCTTGTCGAGAGGGATATACCCCTTTTGAAGAGGTGTTAAAGCACTCGGATATTGTAACATTGCACTGCCCGCTAACCGAAAATACGCAGAATTTAATTAATAAGGAAACTTTGTCACTCTTTAAAAGAGGGGCTTTGTTAATTAACACAGGGCGAGGTCCGTTAGTCAATGAGCTAGATTTGTTGGAAGCTTTACAAAGCGGGCAGCTCGGTGGAGCGGCATTAGATGTGTTAGTGAAGGAACCGCCTCCGAAAGATCATCCGTTGATTATTGCGGCGCAAACTATGCCTAATTTAATCATTACTCCGCATGTTGCCTGGGCATCAGATAGCGCCATTACGACTATGGTGAATAAAGTGCGGTCAAATATTGAAGAGTTTTATCAAACAGGAAAATAACCGTTGAACATTTCCCTTTACATAGCCTTGCGTTATTGGCGGGCAAAAAGCGCCGATCGGTTCGGGCGTTTGGTAACTCATCTGGCAAGCAGCGGTATTGTGCTTGGAGTGATGGCGTTGATTATCGTATTATCGGTCATGAATGGCTTGGAAAGCCATCAGAAGCAACAGGTGTTGTCAAATATTCCGCATGCCGTAGTGATGAAAAAAGACGGGTATATCGGTCGTGATATATACAGCAAGGAACTGCCGAACCTAATGGGCAGTGTTGAACTGGAAAATATTACGCCGATTAATACGACGAACGTTATTTTACAGACTGCACAAGGCGTTAATGCCGGGCGGGTGATTGGTATAAGTCAATTTTCCGATGATAATTTATTAAGTCAATTTGACTCGAACCAATTTGAACAGTTACTGCCAACAGGTGAGTTTAAACTGATTATAGGCTCAGAACTGGCAGATAATTTAGGCTTGCGAATTGGTGATAAAGTGCGCATTATGATTACTGAAAACAGTAATTATACGCCGTTTGGTCGGGTTCCCGTGCAGCGTTTATTTTCTGTCAGTGGAATTTACGATTCGTATAACGATGTATCGAGCTATCAAGTATTTGCTAATTTAAGCGATATTGGTCGTTTAATGCGAATTAAACCCGAGGTTGTGCAAGGTGTGCGTTTATTTCTGAAAGATCCGTTCCAAATTACCGAACTTTCAACTGTTTTTCCTGAAAATGAGTGGAAAATTGATGACTGGCGCAGTCAAAAAGGTGAGTTTTTCCAAGCAGTACGTATGGAAAAAAATATGATGGGGTTACTGATTAGTTTAATTATTGTCGTTGCCGTTTCCAATATTATCACTTCGCTCAGTTTAATGGTGCTCGATAAACAGGGTGAAATTGCAATCCTACAAACTCAGGGATTAACCAAGCGTCAGGTGCGTCGGATTTTTATTCTACAGGGTTTTCTGGTCGGAATTACTGGGACGTTAATCGGCACGCTGATTGGTTTATTAATTACGTTAAATTTAGATTCCATCGTGAATTTAATTAATCCGCAAGGCGTGTTCTTACCGACGGAATTATCCGCCGCACAGATTACCATTATTGTTGTTTTTTCATTGTTATTATCTTTATTATCAACTATTTATCCGGCATATCGAGCCGCGAAAATCGAACCTGCGGAGGCATTGAGATATGAGTAAAAATCAAGTTGACGAAAATTTTTATCAGCGTGCTGATGAGATGATTAATCTGGCAAATAAACAATTAGAAAATATAGACTACGGCAGAGTGAGTGCTTCTATGATGTTTGCCTGTGCTAGATTCAATGCTTTTATGACGGCGACGAAAGCGGAAGACCAAACCCATTTGGCTGATTCTAAACAGTTGATTTTGGATTATTTTGTAAAAGAATATGAAAAAATGCTGAAACAAAATTTGGAAGAATATATTGATAATTTCGATCAATACTTAGGGCGTAAGAAAAACTAAAAAATATGAACAAAAACATACTACTAAATTGTCAGAATATCACTAAGCACTACACCGAAGGCTCGATTCAAACCCAAGTATTGAAAGATGTCACTTTTTCTTTGCATGACAATGAATTAGTCGCAATTGTAGGAAGTTCGGGATCGGGGAAAAGCACCTTGTTGCATACCTTAGGCGGGCTGGATCAACCGAGTAGCGGCGAGGTGTTTATTAAAGGTCAATCATTGCAAAAAGCCGACGGTGATGAACTTGCTCGTCTGCGTAATCAATATCTCGGTTTTGTCTATCAGTTTCATCACTTAATGGCTGATTTTACTGCACTGGAAAACGTTTTAATGCCAATGTTAATCGGTAATCGGAATAAGACCGAGGCAAAGGATTGTGCCGAGCAAATGCTAAGTGCGGTCGGATTATCGCATAGAATGACACATCGTCCATCCGCGCTATCGGGCGGTGAACGTCAGAGGGTGGCGATTGCTCGAGCGTTGGTGAATAACCCGTCCTTGGTGCTTGCCGATGAGCCGACGGGAAATTTGGATCGTAAAACAACGGAAAGTATTTTTGATCTTATTCAACAACTTAACCGTGAAAAGGGGATTGCATTTCTATTGGTTACACACGATCTTAGTTTGGCGCAAAAACTCAATCGCCGCTTAGTTATGCAAGACGGTGTATTGCGTGAGGAAAGCTAAATGAATACTCCGTTTTTTATCAGTTGGCGTTATCAACAGGCGAAGCAAAAGAACCGTTTAGTCTCCTTGATTTCTGTATTTTCCAGTGTTGGCATTGCATTAGGCGTTGCAGTACTGATACTGGGTTTAAGTGCAATGAACGGATTCGAACGTGAACTGAATAACCGTATTTTGGCGGTAGTTCCGCATGCAGAAATTTCAGCCGCACAAGAACAACCGATTGCCGATTGGCACGAGTTAACCGAGCGTTTAAGGCAAAATCCGCAAATTAAAGGTATTTCGCCCTATGTAAGTTTTACCGCCTTGGTGG
>CAJPST010000107.1 GCA_905373425.1 uncultured Mesocricetibacter sp. | reverse complement strand
AGTTTGGTTTGCGTTTTATAATTACTTGACAGTTTTTGCAGATCTTTAAGAAAGTCCGGGTGATCTTTTTCATTATTAAAATGCGGCATTTCATTCAGATTTTCCGGTAAGTATTTATATATAAAATCTAAATGTTCTAATAAGTTAAAGTTGCTATTGCTATAACTCCAGTTCAAGCCTTTAATATTTAATAACTCAGATTCAGTCATCATTCCTATTTCATTGATGTTGAAAGTAAGATTTTGTGCGGAGTCTTCTTTTTTCTTATTGTCGGAAGAAAAGCTAAAAGTAGCGTCTTTTAATGTAAAGCGATTTTTTTCTTCTTTAGTATCGGAAATTTTTTTAATAGCAACACCGGTTTCAAATAAATCATTATCAAATAATGCGCTGTTTATTTTTTTTACCAGTTGATTAAGATTAATATTTTCAATGTGTAGCTCATCCAATTGATCGTAAAATGTGACATGACTCGGTACACCTAGTTGTTTTGAATATAGCTCAAGTCCCTCAATTATAGTTTTTTCTGTTTCGGATTTAGTGGATTTATTAGATAGTTTAGCTACTTTGTTTTTAAAACTAGTGATTAAATCATATCCTGTAGGCTCTATTTTTTTGTTAAGAGAAAATTGAGAATTTTCCAATTCAATTCGGGTATTATCTCCATTCAAAAAAGAAATGTCTGTGTTTGCGATGTTTATGTTTGCTTTGGTGATATCGTAATGACTTTCTCCTACGGGATTCAATAAAGTTTCAGCGGTTAGGTTTTTAATTTTAGTATTAGCATCATAGTTTAAACCGGATAACTTAGTTCGAATATTGATTACACCGCTTTTCGGCGAATACATTAAATCGGTTTCTAACGTTTGCTGAGTGTTGGTGCTGTCACGTAATTGAGTAATAATATCTGATTGCAGATTTTCACCAAACACGGAAAATTGGCTGGTAATGATATTTTTATCAATAGTAACCTTGAGCGTATTATTTAATTTTTTAATTAATGCATGCGGAATATTGGATTCGGCGTTAATAAAAAAAGGTAATGTTGTTAATTTGGTATGAATGAATTCGGTTTTTTCACCGTTATCTTGATGTTTAATGCTGAAAGTAAGATCGCGGGTGAAAAAATCACTATTTGTTTCATCCACTTGTAAAGTAAATTGGTCTCTAAAATGATATGGGAATTGTTTTAATGTCTGATCGATTTGATAATTTGTATAAGATTGCGCACCGATTGCAATTAATAAAGCAATAGCGGAAATGTTGAAAGTAATTCGAGCTTTTTTACTCATGATGTTGATCTCTGGGATGTTATTAATTTAGGGCAAAGTATAACGAATTAGATGGTTAACTACAAATGATGCTTGGTCAAGTACATCGCCAAATATGGATTTTGGCTTAATTTTTCACCGCACTTTTAAACTGCTCGGTTCTAGCTATTCAAGGGGGAATAGTCAGAGAGATAAAAGTGCGGTAACTTTTTGGTTAGTTTTTTTCCCTTTTACATAAAGACAGTAAAAACAATAGAGAAGAGCAGATAACAACAGACGGCCCGGCGGCGGTATTATAAAATGCGGATAAAAGCAATCCCATTGAAACGGCCAATATGCTGATGAATATACCGTTGAAAACCATTGTTTCCGGAGTGCGGGAAAAACGCCGTGCCGTTGCGGCGGGGATAATTAATAATGAAGTGATTATCAGTGCGCCGACAAATTTCATACTGACGGCAATGGTGAGCGCGGTTAACATCATCAGAATAAAACGCATTCTGGCAATATTTATCCCTTCTACTTGAGCCAGTTCGGGGCTAACGGTGATGGAAAGCAAGGGAGTCCAAAAGTACAACAAAGTAGCTAACACTACGATAACCCCTATCCCGATAAAGATAAGATCTTGGTAATTAACCGCTAATAAATCGCCGAATAGGTAACCCATTAAATCGACACGGACATTTTCCAGCAAACCGACTGCAACCACCCCCAAAGAGAGGCAACTATGGGCGATAATACCGAGGATAGTATCCACCGAATATTGGCTGTTACCTTCCAGCCATACCATTACGGCAGCGAGCAATAGCGTAAGAATTAAAATGGCCAGATAAGGATTGATTTCTAAGAAAATCCCTAATGCCACGCCTAGTAATGCCGAATGAGCAAGAGTATCGCCGAAATATGCCATTTTGCGCCATACTACGAATGCACCTAAAGGTGCGGTAATTAAAGAAAGTAAGATACCTGCCAACCAGGCGGGAAAGATAATTTCAAACATAACATTCTCTGCTTTTTAATTATGATGTGTACATTTTGCAGTGTGCAAATTGGCGGTGCAGCATACTTCGCCGCCGATATCATGTTTATGATTGTGGTGATGAGTATATACGGCGATATTTTTGGCAAATTGATCACCGAAAAAGTGAATAAATTTAGGATCGTTGGAAACGGTCTCCGGAGAGCCGGCGCAACAAATATGTTGGTTTATGCATAACACTTCGTTTGTATCCGCCATCACTAGATGCAGGTCGTGAGAAACCATCAAGATGGCACAACTCAATTTTTCTCTGGTTTGGTGAATAAGTTGGTAAAGCTCTGCTTGTCCATTAATATCCACTCCCTGAGTCGGTTCATCTAATACCAGCAAGTTCGGTTTTGCCAAAATGGCTCTAGCCAGCAGAACTCGTTGCATTTCTCCACCGGATAATTTCTGCATACTGTTTTGCAATAGATGAGTGATTGACAATAATTCTAATGTTTGTTGAATATCTGTACGTTTAATGCCTTTTTTCAGCGATAAAAATTTTTCTACGGTAATCGGTAAGCTATGATCCAAATGAATTTTTTGCGGGACATAACCGATATACACGTTTTTATGATATTTGACTTCCCCTGCGGTTGGTTTTAACAGTTTAAGCAATACTTTCACTAAAGTGGATTTGCCACCGCCATTCGGGCCAACAATAGTAATAACCGAATCAGGATAAATTCGCAGATTTATGTTGTTTAAAGCGGTTTTTTGCTCGAATACAACACTGATATTATGGAGTTCGACAAGGGGGAGTTTAATTGCATGTATTTGCATTGTTTGGGCGGAAAATGTTAGAAATTGGCGTAACGATAACTTATTTTTTAACGTTTAACAAGTTACGTGTGCATAAATTTAATTTATGTTTACAATTTATTCATTTAATTTACTTTTTATAGGTTATAATGAATTTTGACAATTTTTTTATGTCATAAAGAAACAAAGCGTTAATGTAAGGGAAATAACTTTTGGTAAAGCGTAAAAATAAGCGGGTTGACCAAGCTCAGTCACTTGAACAGGCAAGAAAAAAGAAGAATATCCAACAGCCTGCACAAAGTACCCAAGAGCAACAGGGCGGAGAGAAACAAGCGCAGACCGGAAAACCTGTGTCAAATACCGTTGAGCCCAAAAAGGAAATTAATTCGGAAAAGGAAATTGATTCGAAAAAGGAAATTGATTCTAAAAAGGAAATTGATTCGAAAAAGGAAACCGAACCAAGAAAACAATTTGAGTCAATGCAGCAACAATCCCAGCTTAAACAAATTGGGTTGCCTAAATTAGCGCGTGACAGACAAAAACGAAAATCGCGCCTTAAAGTGGTGATTTTCTTTTTGGCATTGCTATCAATTTTTACCGGTATTTTTTTAAATTTGAAAGATTCCGTGGAAAACCAAGATGATACGATGGAAGACACGGATACTTTGCAGTATCAGAGCATTAATCCGTTTTCAGCAGATACGGAAGACGGTAATAATCAGTCAAATTCGGAGAATAATGTTGATGATTTTAAACCTCAGGAAGAGCAACATTCTGAGCCTGAGCCACCGCCTGCAATCGTACAGATTGATGATAACGCTACATCTTATGATGATGAATTAACTGATAAAGATGATGAAGTGGATCAAATCGAACCTGAAAAAGATGATGATTTTGGTGAATTGCCTAAGGCGGCACAGGATGCGGTGAATGATTTACTTGATGTGGTGGATCAGGCAAAACGTATTAGAGATCAGTTCACGCATACGGTGGTGCGTGGTGATACATTAAAAGATGTGTTGGAATTATCCGGTTTGGATGATGAAACTAGTCAGAAATTGATTGCTTCATTTCCTGAGTTCAAAAACCTAAAAGCAGGGCAGCAAGTTTACTGGATATTAGATAATGAGAACGAACTTGAATATTTAAACTGGCTGGTTTCTGAAAAAGAAGAACGTATTTATGAGCGTTTAGAAGACGGTAAATTTAAACGTAATATTTTAGAAAAGAAAAGCGTTTGGAAGCGGGATGTAATTAAAGGCGAAATCGGTAATTCTTTCAATGGAGTATTGAAAAAACTGGGCTTAGAAAACCGTCAAATCGCACAATTAAATAGTGCATTGCAATGGCAGGTAAATATTCGAAAATTCCAAAAAGGCGATAAATTTGCATTATTGGTTTCCCGTGAGTATTTGGGGGATAAATTAACCGGTCAGGGTAATGTTGAAGCTATTCATATTATTACTCAAGGCAAGAGTTACTACGCCATTCAAGCGGAGAACGGGCGGTATTACAACCATAAAGGTGAAACTATTGGTAAAGGTTTTGCGCGTTATCCGATTCAACGTCAAGCACGGATTTCATCACCGTTTAACCCGCGGCGTAAACACCCGGTTACCGGACGAATTGCTCCGCACAAAGGGGTGGATTTTGCTATGCCGAGCGGAACACCGGTTATTGCGCCGGCTGATGGTATTATTGAGAAAGTTGCTTATCAAGCAAGTGGAGCTGGGCGTTATATTATTGTTCGCCACTCGCGCGAATATCAAACGGTTTATATGCATTTGAGTAAACCGATGGTACAAGCAGGGCAAACAGTGAAACGTGGGCAACGTATCGCCTTGTCGGGCAATACCGGTCGTTCAACGGGGCCTCACTTGCATTATGAGTTTCATATTAATGGTCGCCCAGTGAATCCGATAACGGTAAAATTACCGGGAACAAATACCGGATTGGGCACGGAAGAGCGTCGTAAGTTTTTAACTAAAGCCAAAACGGTGGAACGTCAGTTAAAGTTATAAGTTTGTTATAAGCTTAAAAGTGCGGTCAAAAAATCAGGTGTTTTGGAAAAATACTACAAATATTCAGGAAAAACAAAAGGTTGCTTCATTAAAGCAACCTTTTTTATGTCCTTGACTAAGAAAGTCTTAATTAAACATTGCGGAGATCGATTCTTCGTTACTGATACGACGAATAGCTTCAGCCAGCATTCCTGAAAGCGTTAATGCTCGAACTTTGCCCAATGCTTTAATTTCCTTGGAAAGTGGAATAGTGTCTGTAACAACGATTTCATCTAATGCGTCATTCGCAATATTTTTTACCGCCGAACCGGAGAAGACCGGGTGTGTGGCATAAGCAAATACACGTTTTGCACCACGCTCTTTTAACGCCTCTGCGGCTTTACATAATGTTCCGCCGGTGTCAATCATATCATCAACCAAAATACAATCCCGTCCGGCCACGTCACCAATAATATGCATAACTTGTGAAACATTGGCTTTAGGACGACGTTTGTCGATAATTGCCATATCGCTGTCATTCAGTAGTTTTGCAATAGCGCGAGCACGAACAACACCGCCAATATCCGGCGAAACTACGATCGGGTTTTCCAAATCGGTTTTTTTCTGAATATCGTGAAGTAATACCGGGGAACCAAATACGTTATCTACTGGCACGTCAAAGAAACCTTGAATTTGTTCGGCGTGTAAGTCGCAAGTGAGAACACGATCAACACCGACACTGGATAGAAAGTCGGCAACTACTTTAGCGGTTATTGGTACACGGGCGGAACGTACACGGCGATCTTGACGGGCATAACCGAAATAAGGAATTACGGCAGTGATACGCCCTGCCGAAGCACGACGTAATGCATCGACCATTACAATTAATTCCATCAAATTGTCATTAGTCGGCGAACAAGTGGATTGAATGATGAAAACATCGCTTCCACGTACGTTTTCATTAATTTGCACTTGAATTTCACCATCACTGAAGCGACCTACGGTAGCGTCGCCTAAGGAGGTGTAAAGGCGTTCTGAAATGCGTTTTGCAAGTTCCGGGGTGGCATTACCCGCAAAGAGTTTTATATCAGGCATTGTATAACCTCAGGGTTTGTAGTCTGTGAATGTGGAGCAGGTTGTTGATTTTGCTGATAAAGATTTTCCAACATAGTATGTAGGGGAGATATGTTTAAACCTTTTGCAACAAAACCGGTAAATTTTTCGGGTTTAATGCTAAAGACGGCTTGCGCAGAGTTTTCATCATCAAATTCTGCAAAAACATAGGCACCGGTTCCCGTGAGTCTTGCCGGTGCATATTTTAGCAGCCAATGGAGTAATTCTTCAACCTCTGCATAGTGATTGATCACAACTTTTTCACAATCATTACTATATTGTTGATTCATTAGCTCAGAGAGTAATTTTTTTGGTGTATTACGTGGTAAGTCTTCGGAAGAAAATATTTGGGCGGTAGAAATATGTACATCAGGTTTGAGGAGTAGATACCATTTTTCCTTTGGTGAGCAGTAAGTGATTTTTTCGCCTACGCCTTCGGCAAAAGAGGCTCTGCCATGAATAAATATAGGTACATCTGCTCCCAGAGACAAACCCAATTCGGCTAGTTCGGTAATTGAATAACCGGTTTCCCATAAATAATTTAGAGCAAGCAAAGCGGTTGCCGCATTAGAAGAACCGCCTCCTATCCCGCCTCCCATTGCAAGTACTTTTTCTAAATGTAACTCTGCTCCGAGTTTGGTTCCGCTCTTTTGTTGTAACAGTTTTGCTGCTCGATATACTAAATTGTCCTGGGTTTTTAAGTTGGGGATTTCCGGCGTGAGGTTAATTTGTCCGTCTTTTCGTACACTTATGCTAAGCCAGTCACCGTAATCTAAAAATTGAAAAAGCGTTTGTAACTCGTGATAGCCATCGTCACGTTTCGCATTAATGTACAAGAATAAATTAAGTTTCGCGGGACAAGGGAAACGGATGACGTTTCCCTTGATTAAATCGGAAAAAAGTGCGGTCGATAATTGATGTGTTTTCATAATTGAAGGTTAAAACGACCAATTGTCAATTCGAATTTTAAGTGTTTGATCTAGATTTCTTAACAGAATATCTTTTGGTAATGAAGGCAGCAAGTCACTGTGATAATTCAAATAATCCGCCGTCCAAACACTGCCGTTGACAGGGTAGCTGAAACTAATCAGGTAATGATTCTCTCCTACTTGATAGTCGGCACGCTCGTCAGGTTGTCCTTTCAACCAATAAGCAAGTTGCTCCAGCGGGACATCCATGCCGATAATTTCACGCAACAACATTTTAGCATCGGTCTCAGAACGTTGATTGCCTTTATTATCAGAAATTGTCATCCCTGTTCCATGCATTTGTATAACCATGCTGGTAGAACTGATGGTTGAGTATAGTTTTAAAATGTAATTCTTCGGATTGCTAAATTGCCATTCAAAACGGCTGGAAAAACGCTCTTTTTCGCTGATATACCCTAATTGTCCCCGAGCACTGTAACTTTGAATTTGCTTGATTTTAGATAAATTCTGTTGCCAAGTCGGATCAGATTTGTCAATGGTTTTGATATTTTCCGGACGTTCTGAACCGAACCAAGAATCATACCAAGAGCTAATGAGGCTACAAGCAGTTAAATTAAACGCGGTAAATAATAC
>CAJPST010000106.1 GCA_905373425.1 uncultured Mesocricetibacter sp. | reverse complement strand
CTGTTAGCCGCCGCCTTCGTGCTTTGGCTGCTGCTGGTCATTGCCTACATCATCAAAATCCGTTTTTTCCGCCCCGAATTTTTGCAGGATTTGCAGGATTTGGTGCAATGCTGTTTCATCAGCGCGATTCCGATTACCACTATGCTGGCAGGTTTGGCAGCCTTACCCTACCAAACACTACCGGCAAAAGGGTTGATTTTGCTGGGAACGGCGGGGCAGTTGGCATTTGCCATGTACCGCGCAGGCGGCTTGTGGCGCGGCGTCCATACCCTTGATGCCACCACGCCGATTGTTTACCTGCCCACCGTTGCCACCAATTTTGTCAGCGCGACCGCAATGGCGGCATTGGGTTTATCGGATTACGCTTGGCTGTTTTTGGGCGCAGGGCTGTTTTCATGGCTTAGTTTGGAAGCCGCCATATTGAGCCGTTTGCGCACCGGCACGCCTGTCAACGCCCCTGTACGCGGGATTGTCGGCATTCAACTTGCGCCCGCTTTTGTCGGCAGCGGCGCTTATTTTGCCGTATCGGGCGGGCACATCGATGCCTTCGCGCTGCTTTTAATCGGCTACGGCTGCCTGCAATTCCTGCTACTGCTGCGCCTTCTGCCTTGGATGCTGGAACAGGGTTTCAGCCCCAGCTTTTGGGGTTTTTCGTTCGGTTTGGCGGCAATGACGGGCTGCGGTTTCCATTTGATCGCCGAACAGCGTTTACTGTTTTTAGGCTATTTCCTCGCCACCACAGGTTCCGGCTTGGTGATGTTGCTGTTGCTGGCGACTTTGAATTTAGCGAGACAAGGGCGGTTATTGGTCAAATGAGCAATCGTGAGGCTTAGAGCTGTTATAATAAAACGGACATGGTTTTAGGTTGTCTGAAAACGGCGTAAGCACAGTCGGATTCTAGAATCCGACTGTGCTTACTGACTATACTTTACACGGGTGTGAATTATATTTCTTTGCGGGAGGTAAAACGTACGCTGTCCACTGCTTATAGGGGAGTTCAGAGAAAAGCTCCACCAATTCGCCACTTGCCAAATAAACATAGCAAGCAATATGCCCAAATATACACCAGTGTCGATTTATTCATCCGCCGCATTCAAATTCCAGATTTCTTGCCTCAACTGAAAAGATCAAGCAAAGCCGTATTAAAAACCTGCCATGCCGACCTTATTTGGAGATGATGTCTATAATTCTCTGCTGTTGCCTTGGGAATTTATCATCCCTTTTAATAACCCAATATCTCTAGAAAAATCTCTCTTTTCAAAACTCGATAGAATGACCTTTTCTGTTTCCGGAGACCAATAAATTTTCAAATTTTCTTTTGCTCTTGTAATAGCCGTATAAAAGATACTATGACTTACCAATTCTTCCAATTCATTCGTAATAATGATTTTAACAGACTTGTATTCTAAACCTTGTGATTTATGGATAGATACAGCATAAGCAACTTGAAATGGAACTAATTTATCAAATGAATCATCATCTTCATCGGTATCTGGATATTTTTTAACTGAAAATTTAATTATTGAATTTTTACTATTTTTATTTGATAAAAGTTCAAAATCATATCCATCTGCATCAATTTCATTTATGCTAATATCTAATTCAATAGTAAAAAATATTTCACTTTCTGTTTTGTTAATATCAACAATTTTTCCTTTCATGTTGTTATGAATAAGTGGAGTAAATCTTTCTGACTCATTAAACAAAATAGGATCATTTACCTTGTAATCGTGTATTCCCCATAAAATAGGCTGGTTTGGGTTATTACTCTGCAAAAAATGATTAATATTATTAATACCATAAATACCATCATAATTCAGGCACAAAATGATTTCATCATCATTTGGCTGATCCAGTACTGATTTATCTAATCTAACAGAATAGTTTTCTTTTACCATCGGTTCTAATATCGCTATATCTAACTCTCTAACTCTATTCCAGATCGTTAATAAATTTTCATTGGTTGTTCTATATGGTGTTTTCAATTCTAAAATTGCCGATTGATTGACAAATCTACGAATAATGTCAAACCAATTCCCGAACAAAATAGATTCAATTTGAAAAACATCGCCAACTAAAACAAGCATCTTACAATCTACTTTCCTTAGAATACTTACCATATCTTGATTACTAATAGTACTGCACTCATCAATAACCAATAAATCACAAGATGTATGATTATTTCTTTTAGATAGAAACTTTGAAATTGTCATAAAATAGCTGTTTTTAGTGGTTACCCTTCTTTTTAAGTTGTTTACAGCAGGATTGGTATTGGCTAAGTATATTTTTTCTTTGTCATTCCAAAAGTTAGATATATGGTTTATAACTGTAGACTTACCTGTCCCTGCTGCACCGTAGATTAATGAGACTCTAGATTGAGAAAACATATTTTTTAGTAATTCTAATTTCTCATTACAATCAATTTTATATGAACCATCATTTAGCCAAGAAATAACTGAATTAGTATAACTTTCTATCTTTTTATTTGCATATTTTTTTATTTCCAGGATAATATCAATGCAATTATCTACATATTCTTTTATATAGATAAATCCTTTATATTCAACCAAGTTACGATTAGTATGTTTGTGATATACGTTGGAATTATACTTCTTCATTAATTCTTGAATATTAGAGAAGCCAGATATTTCTTCTAATTTTGTAAATAAGATTCCTTTTTTCTCTGCGTTATTCTTAATGAATCTTGCTAGGAACTCATGTTCACGATTCGATGGATTGATACAATTAAATAAATCATGCACTTTAGGGTTGTGACTTATTAAAGATGTCGTGAATGGCATTTTATCAAATGGAATACACCCCCAGCTAAGATTTAAGTTGGATAACTTATGACATGAAGCATTATTAAACTGACTTTTAATTACTTTGTTATTTAATTTATACAGCAAATAACTGATAACATTTCCTCCTGCTAAATTATTTCTTATAAGGTTTCTACAAACTTCCAATATATTGATAAAATTAGTAGTTCTTACTTGTAAAGTTATTTGATTTTTAAAATCATAAAAATAATTGTCTGATAATCGTACAATATCAACAAAGTCAATCTTATTATAAGTTAAATACTTCATTATTAAAGAATATTCATTACTGTTAGAATGAACTGATTGCATGTTGAAAATTTTTGAGAAATTCTTAAATTCACAATTACGTATTGACACTTCCCAGTTATCAATAATTTTAATTGACATCCTACTGTTTAGTATATCAATATAATCTTCTCTTATTCTTAATTTTACTGCATAATTATCCAGTATATCATGGCGTGTAAAGGCGATAATCCTATCAAATTTACTTACTTTATCATTTGCAATAGTAAATGTAACTTCATAATATATTTCTTGTTTCACAAAGAAAGGTTTTATTTTTTGAATATAATATCTATCATTATAATTAGAATAGGTATCATTGATATGGTCTGCGTTTATTTTCAATGATATTTTTTCATAATACTCAGTTAGTTTTTCATCTAAATTTAAAGGAAACTCTTCTATATTATATAAAATATCTAACCCATATTTTTTTCTTAAGAATGATTTTATTCTTAGTAAATATTCATAATATTTTAGCATTAACCTTTCAGATCCATTCTCATCTATAGTATAGTGTGATACGGATTTTTGTAATAGGCTATGGAATTTATGTAGGAAATCAAAGCTGCCTTTTGATTTAATATATTCCCATGCTTCTTTTTTATCTGAATAGTTGTTAGGATCAATATCCTGACCATTACTATATATTTTTTGTGCAATATATTCGACTAAGTTTCTTAACTGGGCGAGAATATTTTGTGAAAGTAAGCCTCTTTCTGAATCATCAAATCTATCAATATTCTTAGAAATAACGGAAGCAGTTTCTTTTATTGCAATATCTATTTTTAGCATAGTTTTCTCCTTATGCAATTACATTAAATGTGATTTAATCATAATAAATTACGTTAAGAAAATTAGTGAATTAAGGAGCAATATAATTGTTGCAAAGATTTTTCAGATAACCTTTTCCCCACATGTTATCTATCCAGCCCGTTGCCTACGCTACGCTTGCGGCACAAGCCTTTTCAATCAACTCCCTTACCCATCGATACGCAGGATCTTTATGTGTCCGTTCGTGCCAAATCAGTGTTTTGGTAAAGCCTTGAATTTTAAGAGGTGGTTCAAAGCGCTTAAGATTGGGCAAATTGGCAATCAAGCGCTCAGGCACAACAGCCAATAAATCGCTTTGCGCCAGCAATTCGGGCAAGACAATAAAGTTTTGTACTGAAAGGCTGACATTTCTCTGTAATCCCATCGCTTGAAGGGCTTGGTCGGTAATACCGCTGAAGCTACCGCCATGATAGGAAATCAAGGCTTGTTCTAACCGGCAAAACTGCTCAAGGGTAAGTTGTGATTGTTTGGCTATTGGGTGATCGTGGCGAACGGCACAGATATAGCGCTCGTCATACAAATTTTTTGCGTGAATATCCGGTGCTTGGAAGTCCGGTGTAACCAGCGCGAAATCGATTTGCCGCTGTTCGAGCTGATTTTGCACCGCACTTTCGTTAATCGCCAGCACCGCCACCTTGATTTTTGGGGCTTGGATTTTCAGCAACCCCAGAAACGGCACAATCACGGCACGCATTGCATAATCAGTGCAGGCGATGCGTACGGTTAATTCTGCCGTTGTCGGATCAAACTGCGGCGGCTGTAATAACTGCTCCACTTCGTTCAGCACCTTTTTCACTTGCGGCGCAAGTTCTAACGCTCGATTGGTCGGCACAACGCCCCGCTGTACCCGCACAAACAGCGGATCATCAAAACTGTCACGCAATCTTGCCAACACGCCGCTCATGGCCGGCTGCGTAATCGCCAAACGCTCGGCGGCTTTGCTTACGCTTTGCTCGTCCATCAAAGCCGCAAAGGCTTTCAGCAAATTCAAATCCAGTGTTTGTAGAGACTTCATTTTTAGCTCGCTTTACTCTTCTAATATCATTTTACATGATAGCGAATATTTCAAATAGCAATTTCACTTATATCTAGCCCCACCCTATAATGCCTCACATAACAAAACGCGACTAACCATTAACTAAGAGGACTTTATTATGAAAACTTATTCACAACCTGCAATCATTTGGCCGGAAAAATATACGCCGGGCGAAACCGACAACTATGTTTCCAATGAAGTAATTGTAAAAGGCTTAAGTGTGGCGGATGTGCTGCCTTATTTAGCGGATACCAAAGCATGGGGCACTTATTATCACAATGCGGAAAATATCGTGGTGGGCGACGGTTCAACGACTCAGCTTTCAGCGAATGCCGATTTTGTGTTTGATACTTTCGGCTTCCACGTGACTTGCAAAGTGGAAGAATTTGACGTGAGCGAAGATGGCAATCTTGTTCGTCTTGCATGGTCCGGCACGTTTGGCGAAGGCAAAGATTTCAGCGATGTGTATCACGCTTGGATTTTAGAAAACCTGCCGAACAACCGCGTGCGCGTCTTAACCGAAGAAAGCCAAATCGGCAAACTCGCCAAAGGCTTGGCAGAAACCGTGCCAAATCCAATGGTAAACGGCCATCAAGCATGGTTGGACGGTTTAACAAAAGCAGCGAAAAATAAAGCGGCTTATTAAAAGTGCGGTGGGATTTTACGTCAAAAGTAAAATCCCGCTTTTTTAAGGAGACTAGAATGAAACTGAAACAACTTTTCGCAATCGGTTGGCTTGGACTGACTTTACAGGTGCAGGCTGCTCCGTTTATCCGCTTAGGCGAACTGAATGTGAAGCCCGAACAGCTTGCCACTACCCAACAGGCGATTAAAGAAAATATCCGCACATCAATCCAAACCGAACCTGGGCTTTCGGCCATGTACGCGATGCCGCAGGCGGACGAAGCCCATAAGATTTACGTGTTAGAGGTGTATCAAAACGCGGAGGCCAAGCAGGCACACAACCAAAGCGAACATTTCAAACGCTTTGCCCAAGCTACCGAGCAGGCTTTTGCGAGTAAAAGCCTTACGCCCTTGAAAGCACAATTCATCAGTGAAAATAAAACCGCCTTACAGCTGAATGGCAACTATTTAGTCCGCTTGCAAGCCCTGACCGCCAAAACGAACCAAACAGAGGCCATTCGTCATGCGTTGGCAAAATATCGCACTGCGAATAAAGAACTTTTAGCCGTCTATGCCAGTACGGTAGAGAATCAAGACGAACAATGGCGCATTGTAGAAATCTATGCCAGCCCTGCGAGCTACGAACAACATCATCAAAGCGAAGCCTATAAAAACTATCGCAATGAATTAAAACCACTACTGGTTAGCCAAGACATCAACAGCGTCTTAGATGGGAAATTTTTGATGAATAAGGGTGGAATGCAGTTTCAATAAGTTTCCACAAAGCTATATCGCGCTGGGCAATATGCTGACTTAGGCAGCGATGATCGGCATTGACAGCACCCCGATTGAAGGTTTCCCTTATGCCAAAATGGAGGCATTATTGGCAGAAAAAGGCTTATTTGATCCCAAAGAATTTAAGTTAAGCGTAATGGCGGCATTTGGCTATCGCAAGCAAGAACCTCGCCCCAAAACGCGTCGAAGTTTTGAGCAAGTGGTGGAGTTTGTTAAATAATCTTACCCTTTACACCCTATTCTCTCGTACAGTTTGCAACCGGAAGGCACTTTGCTGATAATTTCCGCCTAATTTTCCCCATATACAATCCCCACAAACGGCGCAGACCGCTTCATTCTCACGTCATCTTGCACTTGAACAGTCGCATATACAATCCCCACAAACGGCGCAGACCGCTTCATATTCCCATCCATAAGGAACACTACCATGAAAAACCTTAAATTTACCTTAGCCATATTTTTCGGCGGCATATTCGCTTTATGGCTGCTTGCTACAT
Source organism: uncultured Mesocricetibacter sp. (assembly GCA_905373425.1). Classification (GTDB taxonomy): domain Bacteria; phylum Pseudomonadota; class Gammaproteobacteria; order Enterobacterales; family Pasteurellaceae; genus CAJPST01. Next base: position 846 of record CAJPST010000106.1, on the reverse strand, counting down.
CATTTCCAGACCAGTGGGGCGTATTTCCCGTACGCAACCTATTGCTGCAACTAACCGGCACCATCAGCATACTGGCCATGAGTGGCTGTCTGATACTTGCCGTGCGCCCCAAAATACTGGAAACGCCGCTCGGCGGGCTGGACAAAATGTACCGCCTGCACAAATGGCTCGGCATCATTGCCCTTTCAGGCAGCATCCTGCATTGGACCTGCAAACAATTCCCCAAATGGCTTATCGAACTTGGTTTGATTGACGGAAAACGCCCGCCACGCCCGCCGATGCAGGAAATATTGACGTTAAAAGATTGGCTGGCTACCCAACGCCACTTTGCCGAAGAAGTTGGCGAAATTGCTTTTTATGTTGCCCTCGTCCTGCTTGTCGCCGCACTCATCAAACGCATACCCTACCGCTGGTTTGCCAAACTCCACATACTTATCGTCCCCGTTTATCTCGCGCTCGTGTGGCACACCATCGTACTGGCAAATTTTGCCTATTGGTCGCAACCGCTGGGCTGGCTGCTCATCGCCGCCTTACTTGCAGGCATCGCCTGCTCGCTGATTGCCTTGTTCAAGCGCATCGGCAAACCGCAAAACGCCACCGTATCCGCCCTAAATCAAAACGGCAATCTGCTCTCCCTGACCCTGAACACCCCAAAATGGCAGGGACACCGCGCAGGTCAATTCCTCTTTTTACGCACACACGGCGAAAGCCACCCCTTTACCATCGCCTCCGATTGGCAGCCTAATCACCAACAGCTCACGCTCATCATCAAAAGTCTCGGCGACTACACCCGCCGCCTGCCGCAACGCCTGAATGTCGGCGACACCGTGCAAATCGACGGCGCAT
>CAJPST010000105.1 GCA_905373425.1 uncultured Mesocricetibacter sp. | reverse complement strand
ATATGATCGTACTCTAAATCCGGACAGAGAGATGTAATTTGAAACAGCTTTTCCGGATGTTTGCCGAATATGTGCTCTAAATCTCGTAAATTATAATTATCCATCGCGATGATATAATCAAACTCCTGCCAGTTTTTTGACCGCACTTTCTTGCTGATGAAATCGTTGCTTTGGATTTTCAAGCGATCCAGCACGTCCGCTGTTCCACAGTGCATGCCTTCACCATTATGTTCACCTGAAGTACCGGCACTATCGGTTTGAATTAAATTGCTCAAACCGGCATTGGCAATTTTGTGGCGCATTAAATATTCTGCCATCGGTGAACGGCAAATATTACCAAGACAGACAAATAAAATTCTGATTTTAACCATTTTTATTCCTACAAAAAATCTCCGCATATTGAATACGGAGATTCTAACATAAACATAAAAGTGCGGTCGGTTTTATAACCGTTTTTTACCGCCCCACGTTCTCAGAAATTATAAAATTTCTTTCGCTTTTGCCACTACGTTTTCTACTGTGAAGCCAAATAATTTAAACAACTGATCTGCCGGAGCAGATTCACCGAAGCTGTTCATGCCTACAATACGACCGTTGCTACCGACGTATTTGTACCAGAAATCGGCAATACCGGCCTCGATAGCAACACGTTTAGTGACATTCGACGGTAATACGCTTTCGCGATAGGCTTCGTCTTGTTTATCGAATACGTTAGTGCTCGGCATGGAAACCACACGAACTTTCACACCTTCGGCACTTAATGTTTCAGCCGCTTTCATCGCCAATTCGACCTCTGAACCGGTTGCGATTAAAATTAGATCAGGGCAACCGCCTTTTTCGCAGCATTCGCGCAGAACATAGCCTCCACGCGCAATATTTGCCAACTGCGCCGAAGTGCGGTCGCTTTGCGCCAGGTTTTGACGAGTGAAGATTAATGCACTCGGACCATCTTTGCGTTCTACAGACGCTTTCCAAGCTACGGCAGATTCTACTTGATCAGCCGGACGCCAAGTTTCCAGATTCGGAATTAAGCGTAATGACGCAGTCTGTTCGATTGGTTGGTGAGTCGGACCATCTTCGCCTAAACCGATAGAATCGTGAGTATAAACAAACAACACGCGTTGTTTCATTAATGCCGCCATACGCACCGCATTATGGGCATATTCGTAGAACATTAGGAAAGTTGCGCCGTAAGGAATAAAGCCACCGTGTAGGGCAATACCATTCATAATCGCAGACATACCGAATTCGCGTACGCCATAGTTCACATAGTTGCCGTCCACATTAGTTTTCGCACGGATTGGTTTAGAACCTGACCATAAGGTCAAATTAGAGCTGGCTAAATCGGCGGAACCACCAAGAAACTCAGGCAGAACATGTGCATAAGCTTCAATGGCATTTTGTGATGCTTTACGGCTAGCGATAGAGGCCGGATTGGCTTGTAATTTTTCGATAAAGGCGTTGGCTTCCCGTTCCCAATTTGCCGGTAAATCACCTGCCATACGACGTTTAAATTCCGCTGCTAATTCAGGGTATGCTTTGGCATAAGCAGCAAATTTTTCATCCCAAGCTTTTTCTGCCACTTGACCTTTGCCTTTAGCATCCCATTCGGCATAAACATCAGCCGGAATTTCAAACGGAGCATAATTCCAATTAAGTGCTTTACGGGTTAATGCAATTTCTTCATCTCCCAATGGAGCACCGTGGCAGTCATGTGAGTTGGATTTGTTTGGAGAACCGTAACCGATTATGGTTTTACAGATAATTAAAGTTGCTTTATCTTTTTCCGCCTGTGCTTTTTTCACCGCTTCTTCAATTTGTGCCGGGTTATGGCCGTCAATTGCCGGGATAACCTGCCAACCGTAAGCTTCAAAACGTTTTTGAGTATCATCGGTAAACCAGCCGTCTACATGACCGTCAATAGAAATATTATTATCATCGTAGAATGCGATTAACTTACCTAAACCGAGTGTACCTGCCAATGAACATGCTTCGTGTGAAATGCCTTCCATTAAGCAACCATCGCCTAAGAAAACATAAGTGTAGTGATCAACGATATCATGACCTTCACGGTTAAATTGTCCCGCTAATGTTTTTTCTGCAATTGCCATCCCGACAGCATTGGTGATCCCTTGTCCTAATGGACCTGTAGTGGTTTCAACGCCAGGTGCATAGCCATATTCCGGGTGGCCCGGAGTTTTTGAATGAAGTTGACGGAATTGTTTTAAATCTTCGATAGAAAGATCGTAACCAGTTAAATGTAACAAGCTGTAAATTAACATTGAACCATGACCGTTTGAAAGCACGAAGCGATCGCGATCTGCCCATTTCGGGTTGCTTGGATTATGTTTTAGGAAACTGCGCCATAATACTTCGGCGATATCTGCCATTCCCATTGGGGCACCCGGGTGGCCGGATTTGGCTTTTTGAACGGCATCCATACTTAAAAAACGAATTGCATTTGCGAGGTGTTTACGATCTGCCATTTTTTTCTCCTGCATTGTGATTAAATTAGAAATACGCCTTATTCTACTCCATTTTGAGATAAAAAGAGGGATTAATTTAATTTGTTTGGCGATTTAAAGAATAAATTGTGATCAAGATCACAATTTTATATTCTGGTAATTAACCTGTTGATATACAAATATTTTACTTGAGCATAAAATTTTTCATATTTATTCAATAACTAAAGGACACCGAAATGATGTCCTTCGTCGAATATATTCGGATTTCTAGGTTATAAAGTGCGGTCAAAAATTTAGCCGTTTTATAACAATCGTAAAAATTACGCCCAATATTTCGCAATTTCGGCACGAATAGCTTCTGCGGTAGCTCTGCCTTTCTCACCCACTAACGCACGACCTGCAATAAAGGCTTTAGTGTTTTTGATTTCTTTGAATAAATGAATGTCTTCCGGAACAATACCGCCGGTAATAGAGAGTTGCAGGCCTAGATCGGATAGTTTCTTCATTAACTCGATATCTTCCGCCGTCCAGCCTTTGCCTGCCAATTCTGCATCACGAGAACGATGGTAAATGGCTTGAGTTACGCCTAATTCCACCCAGTCCTTACCGTCTTTTTCAGGAGTCCAATTACCGTAGATTTCAATCTGAATTTCTTTTTTCACTTTCAATTCAGGGTGTGCTGCGTTAAATTCATCTGCCACTTTTTTACAGGCGGCTTTTGTGGCAGGGTGCGCGGCTGCGGAAACCGTCAACCAGTCTGCACCTGCTTCAAACGCCATTTTAGCTAGAATCGCACCGCCATCGGTGGTTTTCAAGTCACATACTATGATGTGGTTTGGATGTAAGGCACGCAAGGTAGAAACCGCTTTCATGCCTTCTGCACAGGCAAGAATCGTACCGACTTCAATAATTTCGACCAAACTTTCCGCCTGTTTAGCGTCTACCACAGCTTTTTCCAATGACAATGAATCTAATGCGATTTGTAATAACGGTTTGCTCATAGTTGTTTTCCTTTGTAAAGTTGTGAAATGTTGAAAAGTGCGGTTACGTTTTCCGCTGTTTTTTAAGACGAGACTTCAATTTGTTGATAGCGGTATATCCTTTTTTTATCGAAAAACCGCGTTACATTCAAATTGAGCCCATGATTTACAGTGATTAACCGTTCAATGTGGCATCAATAACGGCAAGTACATCTTCTTGAGTTTTACAATCTAAGAATTTTTGAATATTTACGCCGTCTTCGCTGTCAGGATCATCAAAGATCTGAGTAATTTCCATAATACCTTCCATATGGGTATCAGAATCACTGCCTGCCAATGTTACTAATACGGAAATTTGTTCGCCGTCGAAATCGACCGGTTGAGCCAATGTAGTTAACCCAAAAGCTGTGCGGATTACGCCTTCTTCCGGGCGTGCATGTGGCATTGCCAACCCCGGTGCCAACACGATATAAGGCCCCATTTCTTTGATTTTACTGATGATATTCTCATAATAACGCGGTTCAATTGCGCCTGATGCCACTAATAAATCTGTGCCGATTTTAATAGCTTCTTCCCAATTAGCAGCAGTTTGATTCAGTTTGATGGAGTTGTTTTCGATAAGGGATTCTTTCAGCATAAGTTGCTCCTTCTCTTTCGGTTTAGTATTCCCCCTAACCCAACCGGCTCGGGGGACAGCAGATTAATTTGCAGAGTTGTGTTTATTAATTAGTTCGACCAGCTCATCTCCAAAAGAGTTCGGATTCAGCATGTTTTGCACACCAAGCACTGATTTTCCTTCACCAACTTCGATTTCACCCGCTAAATGTTTGGAAGAAACAATAATATCTACTTCATTTAATTTACCTTTATAATCGGTTACCGCACAAGAATCCATAATATTCGGGATACCACGTTTATCCAGATAGCCTTTGATCTTCATTTTCATCATCATAGAAGAACCTTGACCAGAGCCGCATACAGCTAAGATGCGGATAGGGCGCTCACTGCTTTGTTCAACGTTTTTAGCTTCCGCCTGCATTTCGACAACAGGTTCCTCGTCTAAACCGTAACCGTCCATTTGCTCTAAGGTTTTACCTGCAGCAGCAGCGGCAGCTTCATCAGCGCGCAATTGTTTAGAGGCGAAATACATATATACCATTGATAAAGCCACAATAATGAAGAAGAAGCCCGGCACGCTAATAATACCTTGTAAAATCGGCGGGAAGAATAAAGCCCAGTCAGCCATACCCATCCAACCGTTAAAAGTAGTACCTTGGCTTGCCAACATTTCGATAACCCAAGCGGAACCTAGAACTTCAATTATCCCCATCACAAAACAAATTTTCATTACTGCTTTCCAACCACCGAATTGGTTAGCAAATACACCAATGGTCGCATTGGAGAAGAACATTGGGATAAAACCCGGAATAATCAGAATAGGAGAACTGAAGCCCAGTAAAAGACCAACAGCAACAAATTGACCGATAGCACCCCACATAAAGCCGAATACCATTGCATTCGGAGAAAACGCATAAATTGCCGCACAGTCAATAGCCAGAACGGAATTAGGAATTACACGCTCGGAAATCCCTTTAAAAGCTTCGGATAGCTCTGCAACGAACATACGTACGCCGGTAACGATAATTTGAATAGCAACGGCAAATTTCAAGCCCATTTCAAGAATATACATAAACCAGTGGGTTTTACCTGCCATAGTTTGCAGATTACCTAAGCCGAAGGAAAGCAAAATAATGCCAAAGAACACCGTCATTACCAAAGCTGTAGCCGAAATACTATCGTGGAAAATATGCAACCATTTCGGTAAATTCATATGATCAACGGAGTCGTCTTTATTACCGAGTTTAGGAGCAAGTTTTACCGCAATCCACGAAGCGATTTGTTGTTGGTGCCCGATTGAAAAACCTGCCCCGCCAGTAACCGCTTGGGTCGGTTTATACATAATATTAGAAGAGATACCCCAATATAATGCCATTAATACGGAAGTGTAGATGATCGTTTCCCACATGGAGGCACCGATGATCATATAAAACACCGCTACTAAACCCGCTTGCTGGAACATAATATGCCCGGTGAGCATGATGGTGCGAATACCGGTTAGCTTTCTAAATACTACCAATAAGATATTAATCAACAATGCCCCAATAACTGCGTAACCGACCCAAGCATAATTATCCGCCATAGTTTGAATAGTGGCCTGCATACTGGTGTACGGGTCGATTACTGCACCGGTTAAATTATGGAATTTAGACAGTCCCTCAATAACAGGTTTAAAGTTAGTCACCAAAAACCCGGAACCGGCCTGCACGATCATAAAACCAACAATGGTTTTCACTGTGCCTTTGATAATAGTTGTTGTATCTTTTTTCAGCAAGATGTAGCCGATACATGCAACTATACCAAGTAGAAATGGTGCTTTATTTAATACTTGGTCTTTCAGAAAGACCAAAATATCGGTTAGCATTTCCATAAGAGTACCTCTTATTTATTAAGTGGATAAGTAATTAAAGTTTACACTTCACGATGTTCAAACTGCTCCCCTACGGGATTTGACTTTGCGAATCATAACACTTTCCAATACGCTAAAAAAAGATTATTTTTGAGAATTTGTGAAATAGATCACACTTTTTAATCAAAAAAAATCACAATAAAAATCATGAAAAAAATAACCGCTCTTTTTGCAACCCCTAGTTCCTCCCTAAATCTCAACAACCTATAAAATAAACTATAAAACAATGAGATAAAGATGCGTTCGCACACATCCACAAGAAAAAATGAGAGATGTATCACAAAATTTAAAAAAAAGAGTTTCTTTTATCTTGATGATTGTTTATGATTATAAATGATTATATTATTCCGCCCTGACCTAAAATGAGGAGTTATCATATGGCTAAAGTTAATGAAATTACCCGTGAAAGTTGGATTCTTTCCACCTTCCCAGAATGGGGTACTTGGTTAAATGAAGAAATTGAAAATGAAGTGGTGCCGGAAGGCAACTTTGCGATGTGGTGGTTAGGCTGCGTCGGTGTATGGATAAAAACCCCTGGCGGTGCCAATATTTGTATGGATTTATGGTGCAGCCGTGGTAAAAGTACCAAAAAAGTAAAAGACATGGTACGCGGTCACCAAATGGCGAATATGGCGGGTGTGCGCAAATTACAGCCAAATTTGCGTGCGCAACCAATGGTGTTGGATCCGTTTGCAATTAACGAAGTGGATTTCATTTTAGCTTCCCACTATCACAGCGATCATATTGATGTGAATGTGGCGGCTGCGATTGTAAATAACCCGAAATTAGATCATGTAAAATTCGTTGGTCCTTGGCATTGTACCGAATTATGGAAAAAATGGGGCGTGCCGGAAGATCGTTTAATCACAGTTAAACCTGGCGATGTAGTGAAACTGAAAGACGTGGAAATTCATGCATTGGATTCTTTTGACCGTACTTGCTTAGTTACCTTACCAGTAGAAGGCGCGGAAGAACAAGGTGGCGAATTGGCAGGTTTGTGCCCGTCCGATGAAGAAATGGGGCGTAAAGCGGTGAATTACGTATTCAAAACCCCGGGCGGTAACATTTACCATGGTGCAGATTCCCACTACTCGATTCAATTTGCTAAACACGGAAAACAATTTGACATTGACGTGGCACTGAACAACTATGGTGAAAACCCTGTGGGTATTGCAGATAAAATGACGTCTATTGATCTGTTGCGCATGGCAGAATGTTTGCGTACTAATGTTATCATTCCTGTTCACCACGATATTTGGACCAACTTTATGGCAAGCACGCAGGAAATCATTGATTTATGGCGGATGCGCAAAGATCGCCTGCAATATAAATTCCATCCGTTTATCTGGGAAGTCGGTGGCAAATATGTTTACCCGCAAGATAAAGACTTGATAGAATATCACCATCCACGCGGTTTTGATGACTGCTTCGAGCAAGAGCCTAATATTCAATTTAAATCAATGCTCTAATTCAAGTATTGCCGCCTTTGTCACATTTGCACGACATCGGCGGCATTGCATCAAGAGTTCATTAAGTTTATTGAAATAAGGATTATAGGGCGAACATAATGAACGAGAGTTACCGTCACAATCAGATTTTAGATTTATTAAAAGAAAGGCACCTTCTTTCCACCTCTGAAATTATTAAAACCTTTAATATTTCACCTGCCACGGCACGTCGGGATATTAATAAACTAAATCAACAGGGAAGATTAAGAAAAGTCCGTAACGGAGCGGAGCACTTACAACATAAAATACCGATTAAAAGTGCGGTCAATAATTTGAATGAAAAACAGCGTATCGCCTTAGTC
>CAJPST010000104.1 GCA_905373425.1 uncultured Mesocricetibacter sp. | reverse complement strand
GGATTATTTTTCCTTATTTCGTGATCGCCGTTACAGTGGCTTGGATCGGATTGCTTCTGCCAATCAGTTTACTATTGGTGGTACGACACGGATTTATGACAAGGAATTGGATGAACGTTTTAACTTATCCCTCGGGCAAACGTTGTATTTAAACGATTCGCGTATTGATGATAAAAAAGCTAACAGTACGTCGGGGACGGCATCTTCGTGGGCGTTGGAATCCAACTGGAAAATTAATTCACGTTGGAATTGGCGCGGTAGTTATCAATATGACACCCGTTTGAATCAAACCTCATTGGCCAACTCTACGGTAGAATACAACCCTTCCCGTGAAAATCTGGTTCAGTTGACCTATCGTTTTGCCAGTAAGGAATATATCGACCAAAACTTAACTTCCGCCGTGAATAAATATAACCAAGATATCCAACAGCTTGGAGTAACAACCGCATGGGGGTTAAACGACAATTGGGCGGTTGTGGTGCGTTATTATCACGATATTGCGCTGAACAAACCGGTGGAGCAATATGCAGGTGTGCAATATAACACTTGTTGTTGGGCAATTGGCCTAGGAGCAAGACGTTATGTCGTGCCGGAAAATGATAAACGCCAATATAGCGATAAAAAGGATACGTTATATGACCACAGTATCGGCGTTACCTTTGAATTGCGTGGTTTAGGCAATAATCACCACAGCGGTATTCAGGATATGTTGGACAGAGGTATGTTGCCTTATATTAAGAACTTTACACTGTAATAAAAAATGACGCTGTTAAAGCGTCATTTCAGTATCTCGGTTTTACGTAATTTGGCATAGTAGAAACCGTCGCCACCTAATGGGGACGGAACAAACTGAAAACCGACTGCACTTTTATCCGTTTGGAACGGTAGCAGCATTAATTCAGCATTGGGTGTTTGCTGTAAAAAGCGTTGGATTTGCAGGCTGTTTTCATACGGTAGTAACGAACAAGTGGCATACAATAACACGCCGTTTGGCTTGAGTTTTTCCCAAAGTGCGGTCAAAATCTTAGCCTGTAGCTCCACCAACGGCGCAATATCGGCCTCCTGTCGTAGCCATTTGATGTCAGGATGACGGCGAATCACGCCGGTAGCCGAACAAGGTGCATCTAATAAAATTCGGTCAAAACCGACCGCACTTTCGACGTTTATTTGTTTTAACCAGTCATCGGGATGCGCGGCATCAGCACAAATTACCTGCGCCGTTTGTTTCATTCTTGCCAGATTTTCATGTACTCGTTTTAAACGGCTTTCTTCTACATCCAGTGCAACCACTCTCGCGTTCGGAGCACATTCCAAAATATGCGTAGTTTTACCGCCCGGTGCAGCGCAGGCATCTAAAATTAGATCATTGTCTTGCGGTTCGAGTAGTAAAGCCGACCATTGGGCGTGCAAGTCTTGCACCGTTACCCAGCCGCTGTCAAAATTTGGCAAATTAGAAACTGCCACCGCTTGAGCAAGGCGTAAAGCCTGCGGATTATCTGCCTTAAAACTTTCTATGTCGTGTTGCGCCAGTAGCTGTTGATAATTTTCGGTCGTGCAATGGCGTTGGTTTACCCGAAGCCACATCGGTGGTTTTTGATTATTGGCTTCCACAATCTCACGCCAGTTGGAATATGCCGCTTTGAATTGATTCACCAACCACTCAGGGTGTAAGGTTTGCCAATGTTTATCAACCTCAGCTAAAACAGTTTCTTGCTCTCGTAGGAAACGGCGTAGCACGGCATTTATTAGGCTCCGAAAGCTCTCAACTTTCAATGCCTTAGTCGCATTCACTGCTTCATCTACCGCAGCATGGGCAGGTACTCGCGTATAAAGCAACTGATATAAACCGACCAATAACAAACAATGCGCAATTCGCGTTTTACCTTTCAGCGATTTATCCACCAGCTTTCTGATAATTTGCTCCAGCCGTGGTAGTACACGGCATATCCCGAAACAAATTTCCTGTAATAAAGGCAAATCTTGTGCTTTGATTTGTGTTTGTACTTCTGGCAATAGAGCAGATAAGGATTTTCCTTGATCCAGCACCTGCAAAATGACCTGAGCGGCCACGGCTCTGGTGGAAAGTGCGGTCGTTTTTTTGCCTGTTTTTACCTTTTTCATAATTGTTTCCCAACCGAAAACCAATCCGCACGACCGTTAAGCAAATCCTGTGCCGACATTGGTTTCTTACCAGCCGGTTGTAATTCTAATAGGTTTAGCACACCGTCTGTGGTGGCAATTTGAATACCGTTTTTATCCGCTTGCAAAACGGTTCCCGCCGTTTTTTGAACATGCGGCAGAACAGTCGCCCGATACACTTTCAGCGTCTGTTCATTGCCTTGCGCATCTGTGGTGGTGAAATAACTGACCGGCCACGGGTTAAATGCTCGAATGCAACGTTCCAACTGTGCTGCGGATAAGTTCCAGTCCAGTTTTGCCTCATCTTTTGAGAGTTTATCCGCATAAGTGCTTTGTGCATTGTCCTGTGGTTTGGCAACAAACTTTCCGTTTTCCAAATTATCTAATACTTCAAGCAATGCATCGGGGGCTAGGGTAGCGAGTTTGTCATACAACGATGCGGAAGTTTCATCAATAGCAATATCGCAATAAACTTTATATAACATTGCGCCGGTATCCAAGCCTTCGTCCATTTGCATAATAGTAATGCCGGTTTGCGCATCTCCTGCCCAAATAGCACGTTGAATCGGCGCAGCTCCGCGCCAACGCGGTAACAGCGAACCGTGCACATTTAAACAGCCGAGACGCGGTGTATTCAGTACGGCTTGGGGTAAAATTAAGCCGTATGCTACCACGACCATTACATCTGCCTTGAGTGCGGCAAGCTCTGCCTGTGCTTCAGGTTTGCGTAAAGATTTCGGCTGATAAACCGGAATCTGATGTTGTTCGGCAAGTTGCTTCACCGGACTTGCTTGTAATTTTTTTCCACGACCGGCAGGTTTGTCCGGTTGAGTATAAACAGCGATGACGTTATGCTGTGAATTTAGTAAGGATTGCAGATGTTGTGCAGCGAAATCCGGTGTGCCGGCGAAGATGATGTTAAGAGAATTTTGTTTGTTCATGGTAATATATCTAATCTATGATACTCGCAAACCGCACGAGGTGACGTGGATTTGCGAGTCTGTTGAACCGTATTGCGGCTTGTTGGTATGTTGCTCCGGCTTCGACGGGCTAAATTTATGTGGTGCCCAGTTTGATTTGCCGTAAGGATTATTGGTTAACCTGCCTGTCTTGCCACTTGTTTTTGCAATTTAATCAGTTTTTCTTTGATTCGGTTGCGTTTGAGCGGGGATAAATAATCCACAAATAACACACCGTTTAAGTGGTCGATTTCATGCTGAATACAGATAGCCAATAAACCGTCGGCTTCCAACGTGAATTCATTGCCGTCGCGATTAAGAGCTTTGACCGTGACTTTCTCTTTACGCGGCACTAATCCGCGAAAGCCCGGAATAGATAAACAGCCTTCTTCAATGCCGGTTTCGCCGCTACTTTCCAGAATTTCAGGATTAATCAGTACAATTTGATTGGAATTTTCACTGTCCAAATCAATCGTGATAATGCGTTGCTGAATATTCACTTGCGGTGCCGCTAGCCCGATTCCCTCTTCTTTATACATGGTTTCAAACATGTCATCTACGATTTTTCGGATTTCATCATTTATCTCGGCAACGGGCTGGCAAACGGTTCTTAAGCGTTCGTCAGGGTAGATTAATACATTTAATGCGCTCATAATATCTCATTATCGTTTTTAAAATTGTCGGTGTATTCTACACTATTTCCACTGAAAATCCGCTAAAATAACGCAAAAATCTACCGCACTTTAAGGAAAAACTATGTATGTTTCATTATTGTTCAATCAAAGCCTGCAGCGACTAAAAACGGTGTTCTTGCAGCAACCGTTGGAAATGTTGTTAATTGTTGTTTTTTCTATAGCAATATTGACGTTAAATATTGATGCTTTTCTGCGCAATTCCCCGTATTGGTTATTTTTCCCGATTTATTTTGCCATGATTTATTTGGCCCGACACCGTTATATTTTATATTGGTTGATGCCAATAATATTAACGCTGCTCACCATTGTATTGGTGATGAATTTCGGTGAGAGTTCGGAGTTTTATTTCAAACGGACGGAATTTTGGGGCGTTTTGCTTATTAGTTTAATTTGTTTTTTATCGGAAAATTGGCGTAAAAACAACCGGGATTATGTTTTTCATTTTGTAAAACGCGCCGGTAATTTATTTATACTGGCCGCGATTAGTGGAGGACTTTGTGTTGGCGCCGTAATGGCAATTGTAAGCAGCATTAATTACTTATTCGGATTGGAATTTAGTTTAAGAGTTGTTTGGGAGAGAGTTTCTTTATTTGGTTTGTACGGATTAATTCCGTTGTTTTTTTTAATTTTTGAACAACAAAAAGAAGAGCAAAACGGTATTAATCGTTTTATTGAGTTTTTGATTAATTTTATTGTCTCGCCTGTTTTGATTATTTACAGCGTGATTTTGTATTTCTATTTGGGCAAAATCGCGTTGGCGACTGAGTTACCGAAAGGAAATGTGTCTTATATTGTTCTGCCTTATTTATACGGTGCTATTATCACTGCTGCATTACAACTGCTGTTACATAAACCTAGATGGGCTCGATTTTACCTCGTCTTACCGTTTATTTTACCTGCGCCATTAATGTTATTGTGGATCGGGCTGGTGGAACGCATCACTACTTATTCTTTCACTGAAGATCGTATTTATTTGCTTTCGGTAACCTTGACCGTCACGGTTTTTTGTTTACTCGGTTTATGGAAAAAACGCTTACAATACCGATATTTAGCAATGGTTGCTATTGTGGCGGTGTTTATAACGGCAATCGCGATTAATCCAAAACAGATTAGTTTTGATATGCAAAGTGCACGTTTTAATCGGGAAATGGCGGCGTTAAATCTGTTAGATGAACAAGGCAAAATTAAAGCTGATATTAATTTCCAAGAAATGGCTAAGACGATGGATGGGCGTCAAAAGGAAAGGTTAAATGAACTTTCATCGCTGGCTCAATTTTTGCGGCGTCATCAACAAGGCGTGTATTCGCAATACGGCACGGAGCAATTTGCAGCTTTAATCAGTTTTCCTTATACGTATAAAAATGATATTTATCCTAGAACTGCTTGGTTTTCCATAAATGATAAGACTTTGGACTTAAGTCCGTATAAACGAGTGATATTGCTTAGATTTCCCATTTTTTTCCATCAAGAAAGGAGCAATGGGGATGAGGGAGAAATTAGAATCATCTTTGATAATCAAGAATTAACTGTTTTTAAATGGGATGGTTTTTTAGAAAAAATATTTCAAGAAAACGGATTGGATCCGTACCAAAAATACTCGGACGAACAATTACAGGGGTTAACGGAACAGTTTACTTTAGTTGAAACTGAAAAAGGCTTATTAGTTTTTCGTTCTATGAAGATTGTATTCATAAAAGATAGATATCAGTTGGAGAGTGCAGAGGTAGACATGTTCTTTGAAAAATAGCCAAAAAAACGACCGCACTTTATGACGGTTATGCCTCTCAACCTTTTGGGAAAAGAGCAAAGTGCGGTCGAAAGATAAGGCGTTTTTAGCGTACGGCGATCGCTTCGATTTCTACACCGACATCTTTTGGTAAGCGCGCAACTTCTACACAAGAGCGTGCAGGGAAGTTAGGATGATTGTTTTCTTTGAAGAAGCGTTCATATTCGGCATTGAGCCGGGCAAAATCGTTTAAGTCTTTCACAAATACGGTGGTTTTCACGATGTCTGCGACTTTTAGTCCTGCTTGTTCGATAATTGCTTTCACGTTTTCTAAGGATTGGCGGGCTTGTGCCGTAATATCTTTTGGTATTTCACCTGTTGCCGGGTTAATGGGAATTTGTCCTGAAGTAAATACCAGATTACCTAAATCTACGGCTTGGACATAAGGGCCGATTGCGGCAGGTGCCTTCTCGGTATGAATGATGTTTCTCATTGAATTTTCCTTCTGAGTTAATGAGGTTAAGTTATTTTACATTTTTACGTTGGATAATAGCTAAAACCGCTATGAAAATTTGTGTTTACCGTTCATATAATAAAATGCTGATTTTTTAGTTCATACAACCAATAATGTCGATGCTTTTCATGCGGTTTCTTCTCTTGTTAAGGACGAATGTCGATCACGGCGTTGTGGACAACATATTGATATAATTCGTCTATTTCATTGTCGGTGACGGCAATACAACCATTCGTCCAATCATCGCGTAGATGTTGACGACCAAGCTGCCCCATTCCGTTGGGTAATCCGTGAATTTTAATTAGCCCACCCGGCGATTTTCCCTGTGATTGAGCATACGCTTTATCCTGTGCATTGGGATAGGAAATGCCGAGGTTTTTATGATAGCGGCTATTCGGATTGCGTTCATTAATACGATAAATTCCTTCGGGCGTTTTTTCATCTCCTTCAAATTGTTTATGACCAACAGGCTGATCTCCTAAGGAAATAGGATAAATTTTCATCAGTTTTTAACCTTGATATACCCACATTTGGCGTTGGCTTTTAAAGACTACAATGTGGTCTATTTTGCTATTGGCGGGGAGCGGTTCAGTATTTTTTACCGCCGGATTCGCCTCTTGCTCGCCGGGTAGCATATCATCGGGTAACGGTTTGAAGAAAAATATTGCCATACCGACAGTAGTAAGACAAAGTGCGGTCAAAAAAATCAGTATTTTCTTCATGACTTGTTTTTTCATCCGTTATTATGTTCAAACCAACTTTCCAGAATCAAACAGGCTGAAATGCCATCCACTTTGCTTTTGTTGAGTGCTTTGTATCCTCCGCGTGAAAAAATTTCTGCGCGAGCTTCAGTGGTGGTGAGGCGTTCGTCTTGTAATTCAACTCTAACACCGAAGCGCCCATGTAGTCGGTTGGCAAATTTTCTGGCACGGATAGTTAGCTCTTGTTCCGTGCCATCCATATTGAGCGGTAAGCCGACCACTACCACATCGGGTTTCCATTCGGCTAAACAGCTTTCGATTTGTGACCAATCCGGAATGCCGTCTTGTGCTTTAAATGCCGGGAGAGCCTGTGCGGTACCGGTGATGCTTTGTCCGACAGCGCAACCGATGCTTTTAGTACCGAAATCGAAAGCCAGTGCGGTAATTCCCATTAGGAATGCCCCGCTTGATAAGCAAAGTTATGGTGCTGAATACCTAATAATTGATTTGCCGCTAACCAGCGTTCGCTATAAGGTACATCGAACAAAATATGCTCGTTTGCAGGAACCAGTAGCCACGAATTTTCTGCAATTTCATTGGCTAGTTGATTTGGTGACCAACTGGCACAACCTAGTGCAACCAGATATTTTTCAGGGGCCAACGGCGTACCGAAGGTTTCTACAATGTCAGACGATGTAGTTAAGCGTAGATTATCGGTAATTTTATAGCTATGTTGGAATGTGTTTTCAGTTTCCGTATGGAGGATAAAACCGCGTTCTACATTAACCGGGCCGCCCGCTAATACGAGTTGGGTCGGATACTCCCGTCCGCCTGCCATCATAAAATTCATTTTTGCCATTAATTCGGCAATGCTTAAATCCGTCGGCTGGTTGAGTACCAAGCCCATTGAGCCTTGGTCGTTATGTTCGCAGATATAAATTACCGTACGTTGAAAGTAGCTGTCTTCCAACTGTGGCATGGCAATTAAAAAGTGATCCTGTAGTTCCATTTTTACTTTCCTTTTATAAATCACCGAAGCATACTTGTAA
>CAJPST010000103.1 GCA_905373425.1 uncultured Mesocricetibacter sp. | reverse complement strand
CTGCTTGCCTTAGCTTTTATACCGCCATTAATTCGCGCAATTTGGATACCACGCCAAAAGCTTTCCGCTAAACAAATTGGTTTGCGCGAAATGGCAGTCTCGCTACTGTTCTTTATTATGCTGCTGTCTGCTACTGTGTAATGTCAAATTCCAGTTCCACCCATAATGGGTTGTGATCTGACGCGTCGGTTTCCATCGTCAGTGCGCGATTAATTTTGAAGCCGCGCACAAAAATATGATCCAACGGATTATCCAGAAAGCGCATTCGCTGATCCGGGGTGAACCGGACTTCCTGCAATCCTGCCTGTTGCGTTAATTGGTCGATTAATGCTAAACGGCCACTGTTCCAAGTATTAAAATCACCGGCTAAAATAATCGGCCCTTGATGGCGGGAAATCAGCTCCATCATTGTCGTGATCTGCTTGCGATAATTGGTCGGATTAAGTTCAAAGTTGACCAAATGCAAATTAATCACCAGTAAAGGCGGCGCATTTTCACGGAAAAATCTAACCGCACTTGCCACTTTGGGAATGATGATCCAAGGTTCCTGTTCCATTGAAGCACAATATAAATCCGGCATATCCCGAGCTAAAATCTTAACACCGGAACGTTCGTTTAAATAAGCGAACGCAGCTGTGTAAAGTGCGGTGGGAAATTCGGCTGAAAAATCCGTCGCCAGGTTCTGTTTATCCGTTACTTCCTGTAATAACCATAAATCCGTATCGGGTGTAAAAGTTTTCAATACCTGCTGCCAACCCTTATCTTTTCCTTTATGAATATTCCACACTAAAATTCGTAATTTATCGCGTGTCATTGGCATAGGTTGGGGATTTTGCAGGCAAAGTGAATTTATTGGTTTAAATGCCATTGCTTCGGGAGCAGAAAACCTAACATAAGGTTGCGGATAAATTTCGATGCTGTAGAAAAGATAGCCTCCAAGCAATACAAACAAAGCAAAAAGTGCGGTCAGAATTTTCTTGATTTTACTCATTTTTCAGTATATTCCGTTTTTTAGCTTTCTAAATAATAGCACTTTATTTATACTACGCAAATTCAAATCATTATCCGCTAAGGCTACTTTATGAGCATTTACACCTACATTTGTTTTCTGTCTGCCATTGCAATTTTACTCGGTTTTGTCACTAGCAAAATCAGCGATAAAATCCAATCAACCATTGCAATTACCGCATCTGCTATGGTGGGTTCATTACTGTTATTGCTACTCGGTTCTTTCAACTGGCTGAATCTAGATGTAATTGCCACGGAAACAATGAAACAAATTGATTTTAAAAGTTTTCTATTAAACGGTATTTTAGGCTTTTTGCTGTTTGCCGGTGCGCTTGGAATTAAGCTACCGGTCATGAAAGATCAAAAATGGGAAATTGCAACGTTCGCCTTATTTTCTACTCTTGCGTCCACCTTTATCGTCGGTTTTTTAATTTATGCCTTCGCTAATTTAATCGGATTAGATGTAGATTTGATTTATTGCCTTTTATTCGGTGCATTAATCTCTCCTACGGACCCGATTGCCGTGCTAGCGATTATAAAAAACCTACGAGCCCCCAAACGTTTATCTATGCAGGTGGAAGGGGAATCTCTATTTAACGATGGTGTCGGCCTGGTAATATTTACCACGATTTTTGCTGTAGCATTCGGAGGACAGGAACCAACTTTCGGCGGTATAATGAGCCTCTTTTTGCAAGAAGCTATCGGCGGTATTTTTTACGGTTTAGTGTTAGGTCTAGTCGCACATTGGCTAATTTCCTCTACCGATGACGGTAGCTTGGAAATTTTACTTACTCTCACGATTCCAACCGCAGGTTTTATGCTAGCTGGCGTATTACATGTTTCCGGCGCGTTAGCTATGGTAGTTTCCGGGATTATGATCGGTAACTGGACACGTAAGAAAGGTTTTTCCGAGCAAAGTCAGCGTTATCTGGATCACTTTTGGGAAATGATCGATCATTTTCTTAACTCGTTGCTATTCTTCCTGATTGGGTTCGCATTATTGCTGGTTGATTTCACTTTCAGAGGCTTTATCATGATGTTATTGGCAATTCCTATTTGCATTGCTGCCCGTTATGCAAGTATTTGGATACCATTTCAGGCTATGAAACAAATCAGAACCTATAATCCTTATTCATTAAAAATTCTCACCTGGGGCGCATTGCGGGGCGGCCTTTCACTGGCAATGGCACTTTCCATTCCGCAGGGAGTCGCATTTATTAATGGGACAGATATGGATGTTAAAGATTTGATCTTATTGATGACTTATGCCGTCGTGACATTTTCTATTTTAGTGCAGGGCGTGACAATCGAGAAAATGATTCAGCAATCTAAGCTAGTCGATCCGAACCGAGAAGAATATCTACGTCCAAGCGACAAGATAGCTAAATCTCATTAACGATAAAACAACTCAAATTTCAACCGCACTTTAACTGGCAAAACTTGCTTATGTAACGCGAGAGCCCAAGCAAAGTGCGGTTTGTTTTTAAGCCGTTTTTAACGCAGAATCAATACAGGTTTATCCGTATTACGCGCCACTTTTACAGTATTGGAGCTTAACCCTTTCGCTTCAGGTTTACTGCTAGCCAACATCACGATCAAATCCACGGATTTTTCTTGTGCAATGCGGTTGATTTCCTCATAAATAGTGCCGTGCGCAACAATATGCTGTACTTTTGCGCCTTCGGGAAAAGCAGATTTGGTAAATTCATGTAGCGCTTTATTGGCTTCTTCTACCACGGATTTATCAAAATTTTTCGGTAAAAAAGCAGAGATAAAACTATCATCCACCGGTTCAATAATAGTCACTACGCGGTAAACCGTATTCGGATCTTGCGCTGTCATTTTCAAACAGGTATCTACCACATATTTGGCACTTTTTAGGTCGCTTAAGTCAATTGCAATGAGTAATTTATTATACATAGTACATTCCTTTTATTACGAATAAAAAGCGCGAGCCAACGCCCGCGCCATTGATTATGTTTCTTTACGACGACGCTGATTCCAAGCTACGCCAAATATCAACAATAATGCCGGAATAAACATTAGTTCTTTCGGCAATGAGTTCTGCGGTAATGCCACGTCTAAAACAGTTTGATCCCAATTTAAACCGGCTTTTGCTGCCGGAGAATCAATTTCCACATTATCAATTAAGATTTTTGGTGACGGATTACCGTTAATCTCGATCTGTTCTCCTGTATCCAACAATGTCAAACCAAGCGCTTTTATACGCGATTCACCATCTTCACCTTCCGGTACAACAAGTTGTGAATAAAACTCAATAGCCTTACCATAAGGATTTAAACCTGAAACTTTGATAGTCAGATTTTGTCCTACCGGCGTTTTCGCGATTTCCTGAACCAGTTGCGCCGGTTCTATATGGCGCGCTGTAGGTGAAACATACTCCATAAAGAAGCCGGGACGAAATAGCACAAAGGCGGCAAAAATTAAAATCAGGCTTTCCCACAACTTATTCTTAGTAAAGAAGAAATTCATTGTTGCCGCCGTGAACACTATGATACCGATAGTGGAAATAATAAAGATCAGAATGCCTTTCCCCCAGCCGACATCAATCAACAATAAATCCGTATTGAAAATAAATAAAAACGGTAGAATGGCTGTTCTCAAGCTGTAATAGAATGCCTGTACCCCCGTTTTTATCGGGCTACCGCCTGATATTGCCGCCGCTGCGAAAGACGCCAAGCCAACCGGTGGAGTTACATCCGCCATAATACCAAAGTAGAACACAAACAAATGTACTGCAATTAAAGGTACGATTAAACCGTTTTGTTTACCGACTTCGACGATAACCAACGCCATCAGGGAAGATACCACGATATAATTAGCCGTAGTAGGTAATCCCATACCTAAAATCAAGCTGAAAACGGCAACTAAGATTAACATTAATAAAATGTTACCCATCGACAACATTTCAATAATGCTGGACAGTTGAACCCCAAAACCGGTTAACGATACCGCACCGACAATAATTCCCGCTGTAGCGGTCGCTATGCCGATACCAATCATATTTCTTGCGCCGGATTCCAACCCATCAACTAATTCCTGCACGCCTTGCTTGAAAAGTGCGGTCTTATTTTCACCATTTTTACGGAAGAAACTCAGTAACGGACGCTGAGTAATCAAAATAATTGACAACGCGACCGTTCCCCAAAAAGCAGAAAGACCCGGTGAAAATTGCTCCACCATTAAGCACCACATTAAAACTACCACAGGCAACAGAAAATGTAACCCGGCGTTAACCGTAGGTTTACGATAAGGCAACTTGGCTACCGGTGCATTCGGATCATCCATTTCCAAATCAGGGAATTTCGCTACTCGACTAATTAATTTCAAATAAACCGCTGCTAATAAAAGGCTCACTATCGGGAAAGCCAAATCCGGGCTGATGTTTTTAATCCAACCCAGTCCGTAATATACTGCCATCGCTAAAACTACAACCGCCAAAATATAGCTAACGATTTTCAATAATGTGATGGCAATCGGACTAACCGGCTCAACCCGCTCCAATCCTCTCAAGCCCATTTTTTGCGCTTCCAAATGCACAATATAAACCAGTGCAATATAAGAAATCAGAGCCGGCAAAAATGCATGAACAATCAACTGGCTATATGGCATATTGACATATTCAATCATCAAAAACGCAGCAGCTCCCATCACCGGCGGCATAATCTGACCATTTACCGAAGATGCAACTTCAATGGCTCCCGCTTTTTCCGGTGTTAGCCCGACTCTCTTCATCATCGGAATGGTAAAGGTTCCTGTTGTCACTACATTAGCGATAGATGAACCGGAAACCAATCCGGTTAAGCCGGAAGAAACTACAGCTGCCTTACCCGGCCCACCACTGAAATGGCCTAAATAAGCAAAAGCGGTTTTAATGAAGTAATTCCCCGCCCCCGCTTTATCTAACAATGCGCCGAATAATACAAATAAAAACACATACTTGGTTGAAACACCCAAAGCAACACCAAAAACACCTTCGGTCGTAATCCATTGCTGATTAATGATCTGTGACAGAGAACCGGAACGATGGCTAATAATCCAGCTTGCCGGTAAAAACTGACCAAAATAGTTATACAACAAAAAAACAACAGCAATAATAACCAGAGGCAAACCTAAGCTACGGCGGCAGGCTTCAAGTAATAATAAAATGCCCAAACAACCGGCGATAATATCCTGCATATTCGGGGCACCAAAACGCGTTACTAATCCCTCATAGAAAAACAGATAATACGCTCCTAAAAATGCACCACAGGTTGCGTAAATCCAGTCTATTAAGGGCACACGATGTTTCGGAGAAGTAGCAAAGGCCGGAAATGACAAATAAGCCAAAAACAAAGCGAACGCCAAATGCACCGAACGGGCTTTCGTGTCATCAATTACAACATTAAGATTTAGCCCCATATTTCTTACCACTTCCTGTAACCAATAAGGAAACGGAGAAGTGTAATAAAGCTGAAATACAGACCACATAATTGCTGTCAATACGATAAGTTTTTTAGTAAATCCGGTCGGATTTCTTCCTCCTGCATCATTGGAAGCGACCATATCTTGTAAATCATCGTAATCGACAGGTTTAGCTTGAACGGACATAAATTGCGGAATTCCTCAAACGAAAAAAATTAACAAGCGGATAAATTTCAATCAACATTAGTAAATCCAACCGCTTGTTAACTTATAGAACAACCGACGCGGACATCAGTCCGCGCCGATCACGGTAACAACAATATGTTGCTGCTTATTTCAGCCAGCCACGTTCTTTGTAATAACGCACTGCACCATCATGTAACGGAGCGGAAAGGGCGTTTTTGATCATTTCTTCTTCTTTCAGATTAGCAAATGCAGGATGCAAACGTTTGAAACGATCAAAATTATCAAATACCGCTTTAACCACTGCATACACTTTATCCTCCTCTACATCGGAAGAAGTGACTAAAGTTGCATACACACCGAAGGTTTCTACCGGATTATCGGTTCCTTTATATAAACCGCCCGGAATTGTGGCTTTCGCATAATAAGAATGGTCGGCAACTAATTTATCAATTGCCTCTCCTGTAACCGGCACTAAATGCGCATTACAAGATGCAGCGGCTTCTTTCAATGCGCCATTCGGATGTCCTACGTTATAAGTGATCGCATCTAAATTGTTATCACACATAACTGATGCCATTTCAGACGGCTTTAATTCAGAAGCGACTTTAAAATCTTTATCCGACCAGCCTTTTTCTTTCAAAATAACATTCATTGTCGCACGCGTACCTGAACCCGGATCGCCGACATTAACTCGTTTTCCTTTTAAATCATCGAAGGTTTTGATCCCCGAGTCATCACGCGCCATTACCGTGAACGGCTCCGGATGTAATGAAAAAACGGCACGAATTTTATCGTTCTTTTTACCTTCAAATGAGCTGGAACCGTTATAAGCATGATATTGCCAGTCAGATTGTGCAATGCCCATATCCATTTGCTTATCCGCTATAGCATTCAGGTTAGCTACAGAAGCACCTGTTGAAGGCGCATTACATTTTACTTGGGTTTTCGCAGTATCACGGTTAACCAATTGACAAATAGACTGGCCCACCACATAGTAAACACCGGTTTGACCGCCGGTACCGATGGTAATGAATTTCTCTTCTGCCTGTGCGTTTAACGCCCCCATTGCAAAAGCAGCTACTAACGAAACTTTGAGCAATTTTTTCATTTGATATTATCCTCTGAAAGTAAAGTAACGAAGTTATGTTTGTTTATGTTGTGTTGCGCCCTAAATCACTTATGGGTGTGTTAGAAGATATACTAAAGATTAATAAAGGTTGCAATATTTTTTTGTGAAAATAACGATTTTTTTACATTTTCTTAAAATTTGACAAAATCACATTGCTCAAAATAGCTAAAATTCGAACCGCACTTTTGTACCCTATTCAGCCCTAGTCTTTACGCAAAAGCACTCTAGTACTTTTTACCAGCTAAAAGTGCGGTCGATTTTAAACCTGTTTTTCTAACCCGAATTGATACAACGCGTTTTTCTTATAGCCGTACAACTCCGCTACTATTGCCGCCGCTTTTTTTAGCGGTAACTCGGCGGCAATCAGTTTAAGTGCTTTCACTACCTCAGGAGAAAATTCCGTTTCTCCTGTTTCGATACAACCTTCCACAATCAATACCATTTCACCTTTAGTGCGGTTAGCGTCTTCGCTTAGCCAACGCCGCAAATTGCCTACGCTATCGCCGCTAATAGTCTCCCAGGTTTTGGTAATTTCACGCGCCAAGACAACATAACGCTCAGCTCCGAATAACTCCTCCACATCCGCCAACGTATCTAAAATACGGTGAGTGCTTTCGTAAAATATTAACGAGCGGTCTTCTTTTTGCAAATTTTGTAACCTATCACGCCGAGCCTTGCTTTTAGCGGGTAAAAAACCTTCAAAACAAAAACGATCGGAGGCAATCCCGGAAGCACATAATGCTGTAATCGCAGCACAAGCACCGGGTAACGGTACAACCTTTACCCCCGCCTGGCGACACTTTCTGACCAAATGGAACCCCGGATCGCTGATTAACGGTGTGCCGGCATCAGAAATCAGAGCAATATTGGTTCCCACCCGTAGTTTTTCCACCAATAAATCGGCTTTTTGTTGTTCATTATGATCATGCAGAGCAAAAAACGGTTTTTTTATACCATAATGACTAAGTAGCAAGCCACTGTGACGAGTGTCTTCCGCTGCAATTAAATCCACCTCGGCAAAAATCGCCAACGCACGTTGTGTAATATCCTGTAAATTGCCGATCGGGGTGGCGACAATGTATAACGTTCCGCATAAATTATTCATTTTCTT
>CAJPST010000102.1 GCA_905373425.1 uncultured Mesocricetibacter sp. | reverse complement strand
TTCCAAATATTTTTCCATGTAAACCATGTCGTTGTTGAACGCGGCTTTGGCTTCGGCTTTTGTCATCGCAATGGATTCTTCCAGAGCTGCCTCATTACGAACTACACGCATACCACGACCGCCGCCACCGCCGGAGGCTTTAATGATCACCGGATAACCGATACGGTTGGCAATTTCCTTGTTTTTCGCCATATCACTGCCGACAGGCCCATCAGAACCAGGCACACAAGGTACGCCTGCTTTTTTCATGGCGTTAATGGCAGATACTTTATCGCCCATTAAACGGATCACATCCGCAGTCGGTCCGATAAAGGTAAAACCGGAACGTTCCACTTGTTCGGCAAAATCCGCATTTTCAGATAAAAAGCCATATCCCGGATGAATAGCTTCGGCGCCGCTAACTTCAGCAGCCGCAATAATGGCCGGAATATTCAAATAACTTTTAACGGAAGGAGCAGGACCAATACATATGGTTTCATCTGCCAATAAGACATGTTTCAAATCACGGTCGGCTGTAGAATGCACGGCAACGGTTTTAATACCAAGTTCTTTGCAGGCGCGTAGAATACGCAGTGCAATTTCTCCGCGATTGGCAATAACGACTTTTTCTAACATAAGAATTCCACTTTTTCGAGACTAAATTTGCCATATACAAACGGTGGGCTTTGCCGCCCACCTTACATACATAATATCGATTATTCGATCACGATTAACGGTTCGTCAAACTCCACCGCTTCGCCGTCATTAATCAAAACCGCCTTAATTACGCCCGCCTTATCCGCTTCAATACGGTTCATCATTTTCATCGCTTCTACAATACAGAGTGCATCACCCACTTTAACAGACTGACCGACTTCAACAAACGCTTTAGCATCCGGGCTTGGACTACGATAGAACGTGCCTACCATCGGTGAACGAATTAGATGTCCTGCCAATTCATCTGCCATTGCTGTTGGCGCAGTAACCGCCGGTTGTGTTGCCACCGGAGCCGGGATTGCCGCTGGTGCCGCAGCAGGTAAGGTATATTGCACTGAACTTGCTGCCGGCTGGCCACGACTGATGCGAACGGATTCCTCACCCTCGGAAATTTCCAGTTCCATAATGCCTGATTCTTCAACCAGTTCAATTAATTTTTTAATTTTACGAATGTCCATTGCCATAATGTTGTTCCGCTAATTGCTAAATAAAAGAGGATAAATATTCACCGCACTTATACATCTAAAAAATAGCTAAAAAGTACGATACCTTTAAATCTAAAAATTTTGAACGAGAGATTACCTGAAAATTGCAGATTTTGCGACAAAATTATGCAAAATCTCGACAAATTTTCTTAAATTCAGGTTTTTTGTGCTAAATATTGCACTGCAAAGTCCAAGGCATATTCATATCCCTTGGCTCCCAATCCGCAAATTATCCCTTCCGCTACATCGCTAAAATAGGAATGATGACGAAACGGTTCACGTTTGTGAATATTGGATAAATGCACTTCCACAAACGGAATTGCTACGGATAATAAGGCATCACGCAATGCCACACTGGTGTGGGTATAGGCCGCAGGATTGATGATAATAAAATCCACTTTTTGAAAACTTTGATGGATTTTCTCAATCAATTTTTCTTCGCTATTTGCTTGAAAACAATCCAGTGCAACTTGCTGTTTTGCCGCTTGTTGTTGCAAATGCTGTTCAATTTCCGCTAAGGATAAATGCCCGTAATGACCTGGCTCACGCACACCCAACATATTCAAGTTCGGGCCATTTAACAGCAAAATGTTGTATTTTGATGACATATCACATTCCTTTTTATTGCGCGCATTATAATGATTTTTCGCTTTCGGCTGGTCTAATCTGTAAAAACCGCACTATAAAAAATAACCGAAAAAACGACCGCACTTTTAATCTAAAATGACTTCAGTCACGAATTCCGAATCCAAGCCAACGACAGGTAACTCAGACCCCGGCCAGGTTCTGACGACTTGATAATCCATTAAATACAGTGTGTCTAAGCCCGGCGTGACATTTGGCGTATATTGTTTTGCCATACGCGCCAGTTGGGTTAAACCGAAGCTACTTTCAATACTGGAACTGATAACCGCTTTAATACCTAACGCGTGCGCCTGCGCAATCAACTCGACACAACGTTCGATGGACCCCACCAAGGTCGGTTTAATTACAATCGCCGCCAAGTGCGGTTCTTTTTCCACACGAAAATCCGGTTCGCGTACACTTTCATCCCAGGCAATGTTAATGCCGGTTTCTGCCGCAAATTGACGACTTTCCTCACGGGTTTTGCAAGGTTCTTCAATAAATTGAATGCGCGCACGATGCTCAGGTTTCACATATTTGGCGAACATTTGCGCTTTAGCAGGCGTCCAACTGCGATTAGCATCTAGCCGTAATTGCAAATCCGGAATGGCTTCTAATAGCATATCGGCAATGAGACCATCACGATTGGCTTCATACATGCCCACTTTCACTTTCGCCACTTTTTCACCCTGCATTTGATCCAGCGGTTCATAAAGCTCATCAGGATCGCCATAACATAAAGGTGCCGTTTGATAATTGCCTTCATCGTCCAAGCGACCTTTCATTTCCATCAAGGCACAACTGAGCCCGAACGCCACAGAAGGATATAAATCCGCCGTCAAATCCAGTTTTACGTTACAACTGCGGGATTGATCCCATTTTTCCAGCCATTCGATAGCTTGGGCTTGGGCTTGGTCTAAGGTTTCATGACTAAACTCCGGCAATGGCGCAATTTCACCCCAACCTTCATTTTGCCCACAGCACACTTTCACCAAAAGACCTTCGCGTTTTTTCAAAAAGCGATTGCGCAAAATCAGCTGCGAATCTACCGGAATGGAATAACGGAAAAGTTGGTAACGACGATGTTGAATGGCGCAATTTTTCTTTTCATAGAAAATTTTGCCAACCCGTTGAATATGTTCCAGTAAATCAGGATCGGTAATCTTGTCATGAATGACTAAATCGAATTTATACGGAATGGTAGTTTGCGACAGGGTTTGCTGAATGTCGTGTAACATTTCATCAGTAATGCCATCGCCTTTTAAGGCTAAATCAATGTCCGAGTCTTCACGAAAATTTCCCTTCCCGCGCGAGCCAAACAAAATCGCTGTTTCAACATTGGGGAAATGGCGCAAATGCCAACCGATTTTTTTAATCATTGTTTCTGTTAAACCGAAATCCATTGTCTTTACCTATATCAATTACAGAGAAGAAATTGCTGTGTGCGAAATAACAAAAGTGCGGTCGATTTAAAAAACATTTTAAAAAACGACCGCACTTTTTATTTTAAGGATTGCGCTTAAATTTACCGAAGTCTGGCGCGCGTTTTTCATTGAAGGCGTTGCGACCTTCTTGCCCTTCTTCCGTCATGTAGAACAACATGGTAGCGTTGCCGGCAAGTTCTTGAAGACCAGATTGACCGTCGCAGTCTGCATTTAATGCGGCTTTCAAGCAACGCAAGGCAATCGGGCTGTTGCGTAGCATTTCACGGCACCAACGTACGGTTTCTTTTTCTAACTCAGCGTAAGGCACGACTGTGTTCACTAAGCCCATGTCTAAGGCTTCTTGTGCATTATATTGACGGCATAAGAACCAAATTTCACGCGCTTTTTTCTGACCGACGATACGTGCCATGTAGCTTGCGCCCCAACCGCCATCAAAAGAACCCACTTTCGGGCCGGTTTGGCCGTAAATGGCGTTATCTGCGGAAATGGTAAGATCGCACATCATGTGTAATACATGGCCTCCACCGATGGCATAACCTGCCACCATCGCCACGACAGGTTTCGGGCAAGTACGAATGTCACGTTGGAAATCCAACACGTTGAGATGATGCACGCCGCTATCGTCTTTATAACCGCCGTAATCGCCACGTACTTTTTGGTCACCGCCGGAACAGAAGGCTTTTTCGCCTTCACCTGTTAGCACGATAACACCGATTTTTTCGTCAAAACGGGCATCGGCAAAAGCGGTGATCATTTCTTTAACGGTTTGCGGACGGAAAGCATTGCGCACTTCGGGACGATTGATGGTGATTTTGGCAATGCCATCGGTGGATTTGTGATAACGAATGTCGCTGTAACCCGCACTGTGATCAACCCACTCAACCGGCGCATATAAAACATCATCTTTTGGATTTTGCATGAGAAATTCCTTTATTTAGTGTAAAAAGTGCGGTCATTATAGCGGAAGATATTATCAACTGTGAACAAACAAGAAAGAAAATTAATGTGAATATTTCATCGTTTATTTTTTACGTTTTTTTGATGCGCTTTTAATTTCTTTATTGCCCAATCATAATGGCTTGAGGTTGCACTGACGAAATAAGAACCTAGCGTGCTTTCGCCCACCCATTTAAAAACATGTTTAGAAAATAATTCTTCATTTGTCAATGAAGCTGCCAAGCTCATAACTGCCTCATGAGATTTATTCAACATCTCTTTTGATTCCAACAACGAAGTCTTTTGATGTTTTTCCCAAAACCCCATATTCATCTCACCATATGTTTTCCAATTATATGGTGAAGGTATAAACGGTTTTGGCTCCCCGTTTTGATTGGCGTTTACCCAATTTAAGATTAACTGATGCCATTCATATAAATGGATCAGAACATCTCGCAGGTTTTGATCTCTACGCCAATGCGCTTCTTTCTTTTTGTCGTCTTTTGTAAAATCAAAAGGGGTGGACAATTCGTCTTCTGTTAAATTTGATATTAACGAATTTAACTTTTTATAATTCTCCTCTGCTGCCATGATTAAATCTGATTTGGTCGTTGGCCTGCTCATAGTGTTCTCTTTCTCCGTTTGATAATAGACGAACGAAAATTTTAAGCATCGTAACCGCTATTCGATTTAGATAATAAAATTAACGTTTCATAATGTGCCGTATGGGGAAACATATCGAACAAGCGAATTTTTTGCAGCTGATAACCGCTTAACTCGGCTAAATCTTTGCCCATTGTCACAGCATTACAACTGGAATAGAGAATAAAGTGCGGTCGAATTTTATTGAGAAATTGCGCTAGTTCTTTACCTATTCCGCGACGTGGCGGATTGACGATCACCAAATCAGGTTTATCCGTTTGACTTAAGGCAAAATTCGCTGCTTCTAAAGATTGAAAACGAACAGAACTATTACCCTCCATCAAGCCTAACGTTTGTGCAGATAAAGTAGCAGAATGAATCGCCGAAGGGGAAATTTCGATGCCGGTTAATTCAATGAATTTATTAGGTTTTTGTTGTTTAAGTTGCTTTACACAATGCAATCCGAAACCGCCGACACCGCAGAAAAGATCCCATAAATTTGTTATCGGTAAGTCTTTCACCCAATCGCGCGCGGTCGCGTACAACGCCTGTGCCACCTGCGGGTTGGTTTGAAAAAAACCTTGCGGACGGATGAATAACGGAATATCGTTAAAACGTTCTTCCAACACCTGCTGCTCGGTCAAAAAAATTTCTTTTTCGCCCTCCAAAATAGCGGCATGTTGTGGCTGAATATTCAAGCTGACTACTTTTAATTGGGGAAGTTTGTTCAATAGACCGCTTAATTCTCGTTGAATTAAAGGCAATTTGATTTCAGAACGCAACACAAAACGCAACATCAAGCTATGGTCAACAAGGCTTTCCGTCAGCAGAATGTATTTCAGCTCCCCTTTTTGTTTAGCAATGTTATAGGGAACCAATCCCGCACGTGCAATAAAATCCTTTAACACATCAAACACGGCCGAAAAACGTTCGGGATAAAGCGGGCAATCGGTTAAATCCACCGCGCTTTGTGGATTATCGTAATCATTTATAATACCCAAAATCGGGCGCTCTACTGAGCCACTCACCACCATTTTGGCTTTATTACGAAACCCTATTGATGCAGAGGAATACGGCTCAAACCATTGTGCTTGTGAACAATCCAACTCGCCGATTTGTTGTTTTAGATGTTGTTGTTTTTCCTTAAGCTGCTCAACATACGGCATCTCGAGCCATTGACAGGAATGGCAAGTATGATTCTGATAATGGATACAATCAATCATTAGACAATTAAAAATAAATGTAACGGAATTCGGTTGTTACGCCTTGTGTGCCAGCCATTCTGATTGAAGTGCGGTCAGTTTTTCGCTTGTTTTACGATATACCTCATTACGCTCCAAATCCGTCCAATTTAGCGATTTACGCTTAAAAAGTCGTTGTAAACGAGCTTGACGAGCTTCAAAGTGCGGTCGTTTTTCACTGAGTTTTAGCCTATCCAACACTTGCACCACACCATCCGGCTCATTGCAAAGCAATAACAAATCACAACCTGCGGAAAGTGCTTTTTCGCTACGCGCTACGAAGTCCCCCATGAATCCGGCACCTTTCATCCCCAAATCATCGGAAAAAATTGCGCCGTCAAAACCGAGCTGTTGGCGTAAAACTTGTTGTAACCAATATTGTGACCCACTGGCAGGTTGGCTGTCACATTGGGAATAAATCACATGGGCCGGCATCACGGCATCTAGTTTATTTTGTGCGATAAGCTGTTGAAACGGCTGAATATCTCGGGCAAAAATAACCTCTTTAGCTCGTTCGTCATATGGTGTTTCCAAATGCGAATCGGCAAGTACATGGCCATGGCCAGGGAAATGCTTCCCCGTAGCAGCCATTCCCGCCGTATGCATGCCGTCGATAAAGGCAGAAGCCAATTGTATCGTCGGTTCCGCTTCACAATGAAAACTGCGGTCACCAATGGCTTTGCAATCATGGCCGAGATCCAACACCGGGGCGAAACTCAAATCTATATCCAGGGCTATCATTTCGGCTGCCATCAACCAACCTGCTTGCTGTACGACAGCTTGCTGTTCGTTTGGGTCGGCAATCAAAGCGGCAAAAGCCTGCATTGCAGGTAATTGAGTAAAACCGGGGCGAAAGCGTTGCACCCGCCCACCTTCCTGATCTACGGTAATCAACAGCGGCTTTTTCACCCGTTGGCGTACCGATTTTACTAATGCTCGGATCTGTTCACGATCGTAAAAATTACGGGTAAATAAAATTAACCCCGCGACCAAAGGATGCGCAAGCAGCTCCACTTCCTCCTGCGTTAGGGTTTGCCCTTTTAAATCAATGAGTAAAGTTGACATTTCTATTGTAAATACAAATAGAGGCGATAATTCACGCTTTCGGGCGTTGGTCTTTTTAGCTCAAGCTCAGTTTTTTGCTTTGGCTGGAGACGCACAAGAGTGCTAAGTGATTCGTTTAACTCTCCCAGTCCATATGTTTGCGTCACGCCATTTTTATCGTACCAAAACTGCTGATACGCCAAATTAAAAGCTTGTTCAGTGACATTTTCGACCCAAGCAGAAGTGGAATCGACACCTGCTCTAATCATAGGATTAACATCCGCCGCAATATTTAAAATAGGTTTTTGGGTATGCACCAAATTCGGCACTTGCGAACTACAAGCCGTCAAAAGTGCGGTCAAAAAAAGAAGAGAAATTTGTTTTTTCATTTTGCCAACATTCTGCCTAAAGGTTCTCCGCCCAACAAATGCATATGCAAATGGAACACTTCCTGTCCACCATGCTTGTTGCAATTCACCAACAAACGATAACCGTCTTGCGCAATGCCTTCTTGCTGTGCCAATTTTGCCGCAACGGTAAATAACCGTCCAAGAACAACTTCATCCTGTTCGGTTACATCATTGACTGTTGGAATCAGTTTATTCGGAATAATCAAAATATGAGTTTTCGCTTGTGGAGAAATATCGCGAAATGCGGTTACCAACTCATCCTGATAAAGAATATTGGCGGGAATTTCTTTGCGGATAATTTTACTGAAAATCGTTTCTTCTGCCATGTTAATCTCCTTCAAATTTAGCGGAAAATTTAACCGCACTTTTTAACAGAAAATCGACAAAATAGCAATTCAAAGAAATAATTAACAAGAAATTAACAAAAAAATCACAATGCATTAATATCATATTGAGAAATCAGTATTTTTCTCCACTTAAAACATAAAATAATTTGTGTTTTAAGTTGAAAAGAGCCTATAATGACACAACAAAATTTATAAA
>CAJPST010000101.1 GCA_905373425.1 uncultured Mesocricetibacter sp. | reverse complement strand
TTTTTTTCTGAACTACGTGAAGTTAAAAGCGTTAAAGCGTCCATTTTTGTACCTTAAAATTAGGGAGTAATATATAAAGTGCGGGCGAATTGTAGCATATTTTTTAAATTATGGTATTGTAACAGTCGTTTTTTTAAATGAGTAATTAAAGATATCTTTATTGTATTATAAAAACGAGAAATCGGCGCTAGAAGTAAATTAATGTACTAGCGTGAGACATCCATTTTATTTTAAATTAAATTTATTTTGGTAGGTTAAGTATGCAAAAAATTCTGTTTATCTTAAATGAATCACCGTATGGTTCGGAAAAAACGTTCAATGCATTGCGTCAAGCAGTGAACTTGCAGGAGGAATATGGTAAAGAAATTGAACTTAAACTGTTCTTTTTCTCAGATTCCGTATTGTCAGGATTAGCGGGACAAAACCCTAATGAGGGCGCAAATATTCAGCAAGTATTAGAAATTTTGATTGCACAAGGTGCGGAAGTAAAACTCTGTACCAGTTGCACTAAAGCGCGCGGTATTACCCAATTGCCACTTGCCAAAGGCGTTCAACTCGGCACATTAGACGATGTGTCCGCCTGGACAATATGGGCGGATAAAGTAATCACGTTTTGATCATAGAATGTTGAGATAAAGCTCTGCCGTTGGCGGGGCTTTTTTTATAAAACAAGCAAAAAATTGGCCGCACTTTTGTTCTCCAAGTAAACAGTGTAGAATAGCGGCGATTTTTAAGAATATCTAATTACTGAGGTCATAATGGATAATAATATTGAAAATATGGAAAACCGCCGAACTAATTTTATCCGCCAAATTATTGATGAAGATTTGGCGAGCGGTAAACATAAAAACGTATATACCCGTTTCCCGCCTGAACCAAACGGCTATTTGCATATCGGACATGCTAAATCCATTTGTTTAAATTTTGGCATCGCACAAGATTATAACGGTTTGTGTAACCTGCGTTTCGACGATACCAATCCGACTAAAGAAGACGTGGAATATGTAGATTCCATCAAGCAAGATGTGCAATGGCTCGGTTTCAAATGGGAAGGGCAGCCACGTTATGCTTCCGATTATTTTGATCAACTTTATGGATATGCGATTGAATTAATTGAAAAAGGATTGGCATATGTGGACGAGCTTTCACCCGATCAAATGCGTGAATATCGTGGTACATTAACCGAACCGGGCAAAAACAGCCCGTATCGCGATCGTCCGATTGAAGAAAACTTACGCCTGTTTGAAAAAATGAAGAATGGCGAAGTAGAAGAAGGCAAAATGAGCCTACGTGCCAAAATCGATATGGCATCGCCGTTTATGGTGATGCGCGATCCTGTGCTTTATCGAATTAAATTTGCCAGCCATCACCAAACCGGTGATAAATGGTGCATTTATCCGATGTATGATTTCACCCATTGTATTTCCGATGCAATAGAACGCATTACGCATTCCTTGTGTACATTGGAATTTCAGGATAATCGTCGTTTGTATGATTGGGTGTTGGAAAATATTTCTATTGAACGTCCGTTACCGCATCAATATGAATTTTCCCGTTTAAACTTAGAAGGCACACTGACTTCTAAACGTAAGTTGTTGAAACTAGTAGAAGATGGCATTGTTGACGGTTGGGATGATCCGCGTATGCCGACCATTTCAGGATTACGTCGCCGTGGTTATACGCCAGCTTCACTGCGTGAGTTCTGTCATCGTATTGGGGTAACCAAACAGGATAATGTGGTGGAATACAGTGCGTTGGAAAGTTGTATCCGTGATGATTTAAATACTAACGCTCCGCGTGCTATGGCGGTATTGAATCCGTTAAA
Organism: uncultured Mesocricetibacter sp.; assembly: GCA_905373425.1. Taxonomy (GTDB): domain Bacteria; phylum Pseudomonadota; class Gammaproteobacteria; order Enterobacterales; family Pasteurellaceae; genus CAJPST01. Next base: position 6,241 of record CAJPST010000101.1, on the reverse strand, counting down.
AATCGTGATTGAAAACTTTGGTGATAAAGAAGTATTGACCGCACCGAATCACCCGAATCGCCCGGAGTTAGGCGAGCGCCAATTATCGTTTACTAAAGAACTTTATATTGATGAAGCTGATTTCCGTGAGGAAGCCAACAAACAATATAAGCGTTTGGTATTAGGTAAAGAAGTGCGTCTGCGTAACGCTTATGTGATCAAGGCGGAACGCGTGGAAAAAGATGCTAATGGCAATATCGTTTGTGTTTATTGTACCTATGATCCTGAAACTTTAGGGAAAAATCCTGCTGATGGGCGCAAAGTAAAAGGCGTAATTCAATGGGTTTCTGCGACAGATAATCTACCGGCGGAGTTTCGTGTTTATTCTCGTTTATTTACCGTACCAAATCCGGGAGCAGCAGAGAATATAGCCGATGTGCTAAATCCACAGTCCCTAGTGATTAAAAGGGGAGTGGTGGAACAGAGTTTGGCCAACGCTCAACCGGAGCAAGCCTACCAATTTGAACGCGAAGGTTATTATTGTCTCGACAGTAAAGACGGTTCGCCACAGAATCTGGTATTTAACCTGACGGTGGGCTTGAAAGAAGGGTTCTAAAATATCGGTTAAGATATAAAAGTGCGGTCGAAAAAATGTGAATTTTTTCTACCGCACTTTTATTACAACTCTCACTAAATTTTACCGAATCGGATAGTTATGAATTTGGAACCTGAATTTTGGAAACGAAAATCTCTGTTAGAGATGAATGAAGAAGAATGGGAAGCTTTGTGCGATGGCTGCGGTAAGTGCTGCTATCGCAAATATTTGCGTGGACGTGGCAAATATGAGCGAATTTATTTCACCCGTGTAGCCTGTGACTTACTCAACCTTGAAACAGGAAAGTGCGGTAATTATTCTCGCCGTTTTGAATTAATGGATGACTGTACTAAATTAACGAAAAAAAATTTGCCGGATTTCAATTGGTTGCCCTCCACCTGTGCCTATCGGTTATTGTATGAAAATAAACCTCTATTTGATTGGCATCCTTTGATTTCAGGAAATCCGGATACGGTAAAACAAGCAGGTATAATGATTACTAATGGTGTGCACGAAGAAAACATAATCGATTGGTTTGAATTCGTGATTGATGAAGAAAATTAAAAAATAGAAAGCGAAGTTAAAGGCTAGTTAAAATATAAAAATAAGATGGAAAAAGTAGAATAATTTTTCAGTTTCAGCTAAATGCTTACAGCAAATTGCACAATTCGTTTGACAGAGATCACAAAATCAGACAATAGTCGTTGTTTTTATTGTTTGTCAGGCTACAATGAAAGTGTGGTTTTATAGCTGTAATAGGTGTAAACAATGAATTCTATTTCCGAGCAACACAAAAAGGATGCTGAAAATTTGGGTATTGCGGTTTCCCATTACGATATTGATGGGAATTTAATTTATGCCAAACCGGAAACCCTTGATTACTTCATCGAATTGCTACAATTTCCTACTCAAAGCAAGTCCGGTAGGAACAATAAACTGTTTGATGAAGTGGTGGTAGCGAACGAAAACGAACCTATTCGATATGATTTGAGCGATTCGTTCTTCTCTCACACCGCTTCTATAAAATACCAACTGTTTGACGAAGCAGGAAAAAAACTCTCTGACGGGACATTCTCTCCGTCTCAATCCAACGAGCTGAATTTATCGGCGCAATCTTACGGCTATTACGCCTTGCATTTAACCCAAGCACGCAAAACTTACCGTGTGCGCTTATTGGTACAACCGAAAACCGCTTATCAACCGCCAGTGCTTGCAGATAAAAAAGCCTGGGGACTGAACGTACAGCTTTATAGTTTACGTTCCGACCGTAACTGGGGAATTGGTGATTTTGGCGATTTGCGTTATTTGATTGAAAGAGCGGTTGGTTTTGGTGTCGATTTTATCGGAATTAACCCTTTGCATTTGTTGTATCCCTCCGTGCCGGAATGGGCGAGTCCGTATAGTGCATCATCACGTCGTTGGTTAAATTTTATTTATCTGGACATTCCGGCATTACCTGAATTTGCGTTATGCAAAACCGCACAAAATTGGTTTAGCCGTCAAGAAGCACAGATTGCCCGTTTACGTCAGGCTGATTTAGTGGATTACGAGCAAATAACGGCGTTAAAACTGACCGCACTTGAGTTGCTGTTTGACTTCTTTAAGCGTAGTAAGTCGAAAAAAATTATTGAACGTCGCGCACAGTTTGCAGAGTTTGTGAAAGAACAGGGCGAACCGCTGTTATATCAAGGCATATTTAATGTTTTGGATTGCGAGCAGCATATGGCGATGCCGGAAGATGAAAATCAAATCGGCTGGCTAGGTTGGGATAGTAAATGGAAAACTGAACGTAAGGGTTTGCTCGAACTCGCCGAACGTGATACACGAGCCAATTTCTATATGTGGTTACAATGGATAACCGAACAACAATTAAGCGAATTGGATCAGCTTTGTTTGGATTTGGGAATGAAGTTGGGTATTTACGGTGATTTGGCGGTACAAAGTTCGCGTGGTAGTGCGGATGTTTGGTCTGATCCCGAATTATTCTGCGTGAATGCTTCTGTTGGCGCACCACCGGATCCGCTAGGCCCGGTCGGTCAGAACTGGAATTTACCGCCTTATAATCCGAGTGTATTGAAAGCGAGAGGCTTCCAGCCGTTTATTGATATGCTACGCGCTAATATGCAACATTTCGGCGTTTTACGTATCGATCATGTTATGGGGCTATTCCGACTATGGTTGATTCCTGAAAACAAAACGGCCGCGGATGGTGTTTACGTGTATTACCCGTTTGCCGAATTAATGGCCATACTTGCCATTGAAAGTCAACGAAATCAATGTTTAATTGTCGGTGAAGATCTTGGCACAGTACCTGATGAAGTGCGGTTAAAATTAAACGAGTTTCGCATTTTTTCTTATTTCGTATTGTATTTTGAGCAGCGCCATTATCAATTTCCGACTATCGATAATTTTCCGCCTAATGCATTTGCAACTGTCGGAACGCATGATGTCCCTTCCTTAGCCAGTTTTTGGCATTGCCGAGATTTAGAGCTATTCGGTAGCTTGAATGTGTTAGAAGGCGAAATGTTAGGGCAGAAATATAAACAGCGGGTAATCGATAAACAGGCACTACTTGACAGCTTACACCGCGATGGGTATTTACCCGAAGATTACTGGGGCGATGCAATGTCAATGGCAATGCATGATAACCTTAATCGAGTCATCCATCGCTATCTTGCCGAAAGCCACAGTCGTTTAATCGGCGTACAGTTAGAAAATTTAATAGGGCAGGAAGTTTCCTTTAATTTACCGGGTACTTCACAGGAATATCCGAATTGGCGTAAAAAACTGGTACGCTCGCTGGAACACATCTTTAATGACGAAGCAGTCGTTTCGTTTTTAACCTTAATTAATCAAGCGCGTAATCGCTAGAGAGGATTTATTATGAGCAACTTAGTATCCCAATCAGTCATAAATTCTTTTTTTGATGGCACTCACTCCGATCCTTTTGCTGTACTAGGTATGCACGAAACGGAACAAGGCATTGAAATTCGCGCCTTATTGCCTGATGCTAACCATGTAGTTGTTATCGAAAAAGAAAACCAAAAGGCGGTGTGTGAGCTGAAAGCTATCGACGGGCGTGGTTTTTTTGCTGTGGTTATACCGAATGTTGACAGTTTCTTTGCTTACCAATTGCAAGTCTTTTGGGGCAGCGAATCGCAGATTGTGGAAGATCCTTATCGTTACCACCCAATGTTGAATGATATGGAAAGCTGGTTGCTTGCAGAAGGTTCATTATTACGCCCGTATGAAGTATTGGGCGCCCATTTTATGGAATGTGACGGTGTATCCGGGGTTAATTTTCGCCTCTGGGCGCCTAATGCGAAACGTGTTTCTGTAGTAGGAGATTTCAATTATTGGGATGGACGTCGTCATCCGATGCGATTCCATCCGCAAAACGGTGTATGGGAACTATTTTTACCAAAAGTAGCATTAGGCGAATTGTATAAATTCGAGTTAATTGATTGTCATGGTCAGCTTCGTTTAAAAGCAGACCCTTACGCTTTTGCAGCACAGCTTCGTCCGGATACGGCATCTCAAATCAGCGCGTTGCCGGAAGTAGTGGCAATGACGGAAAAACGTCGCAAAGCTAATCAGGTTAATCAACCGATTTCTATTTATGAAGTGCATTTAGGCTCATGGCGGCGCAACTTAGAAAATAATTTCTGGTTGGATTATGACGAAATTGCCGAAGAATTAATTCCTTATGTGAAAGAAATGGGATTTACCCATATCGAATTACTCCCGATTTCCGAATTTCCATTTGATGGCTCCTGGGGTTATCAGCCACTTGGATTATATGCACCGACCAGCCGTTTTGGTTCACCGGACGGATTCCGTCGTTTAGTGGAGAAAGCCCATAAGGAAGGGATTAATGTTATTTTAGACTGGGTACCGGGGCATTTCCCAAGCGATACTCACGGTTTAGTCGCATTTGACGGTACAGCACTGTATGAACATGCTGATCCGAAAGAAGGCTACCATCAAGACTGGAACACTTTGATTTATAACTACGGACGCAATGAAGTGAAAAACTTCCTATCCAGTAATGCGTTATATTGGTTGGAACGTTTTGGTTTGGACGGAATTCGAGTAGATGCGGTGGCATCAATGATTTATCGTGATTACAGTCGTGCCGATGGCGAATGGATACCAAACCAATACGGTGGACGGGAGAATTTGGAAGCTATTGAATTTCTTAAACATACCAATTACTTAATTGGTACTCAAATGCCGGGAGCAATTTCTGTGGCAGAAGAATCCACCGCATTTGCCGGTGTAACCTTGCCGCCTGAAAACGGTGGATTAGGGTTCCATTTTAAATGGAATATGGGGTGGATGAATGACACGCTTTCTTATATGAAATTGGATCCGATTTATCGTCAATATCATCACGATAAAATGACTTTCGGTATGATTTATCAATATAGTGAGAATTATGTATTACCTTTATCGCATGATGAAGTTGTACATGGAAAATGCTCATTGCTCGGCAAAATGCCTGGCGACGCGTGGCAAAAATTTGCGAATTTGCGTGCTTACTACGGTTATATGTGGGGCTATCCTGGTAAGAAATTGTTATTTATGGGTAATGAATTCGGACAGGGTCGTGAATGGAATTACCAAGAAAGCCTAGATTGGTTTTTATTAGATGATTTCCATGGCGGTGGCTGGCATAGCGGTGTGCAAGAGCTGGTGAAAGACTTAAATAAAACTTATCAAAAAGAGACCGCACTTTTTGAGCTTGATAACAAGCCGGAAGGATTTGATTGGCTAGTAGTGGACGATCATCAAAATTCTGTATTCGCGTTTGAGCGTCGTAGCGAAGCGGGCGAACGAGTTCTTGTAATCAGCAATTTCACACCGGTTCCTCGTGAAGGGTATCGTATCGGTGTGAATGTTGCCGGTGTGTATGAAGAAATTCTCAATACGGATATGGAATATTATAAAGGTTCTAATGTAAGAAATATTGGTGACATTGTCACTGATGAGATTGAAAGCCATGGTAAGGCACAATCCATTTCGATTATCGTACCACCGTTGGCAACGGTATATCTAAAATTGAAAAGCGAGAAAAAGGCAGCTAAAACCTCAGAAAAGGAAACGAAAAAATAATCGCTTGATTAGGTGGTTTCCCCGCATGATTAGGGAAATGCGGGGAAGTCCAATATTAACGTAACAGAACAACATAATATGAATGGAGTAAAAAACGGTAGCCCTTCGCCGTTAGGGGCATCGAAATGTATTATTGACGGTCGGCAGGGAATAAATTTTGCGCTTTTTTCTGCGAATGCCGCCCAAATCGAGCTTTGCCTGTTTGATAAAAACGGAGCAGAAAAACGTTTTCCGATGCAATGTGGTGACAATCAAATCTGGCATTGTTGGATTGAAGGTGTTGCTGTAGGGACACAGTATGGCTATCGGGTTTATCCGAAAAATGATGAAAAAAGTGACCGCACTTTGGCGCATCAAAAATCAAATCCGCAGAAGTTAATGTTAGATCCCTATGCTAAAGCAGTAGTAGGGAAACCGGATTTAAGCTCGGCAGCAAAGCGAGAGTGGTTCTTGTTGACAGATGAACGCGATAATGCGCATCTTGCACCTAAAGCGGTTATTATTGATGAAGATTTTGATTGGGAAAATGACGAACGTCCGCAAACACCTTGG
>CAJPST010000100.1 GCA_905373425.1 uncultured Mesocricetibacter sp. | reverse complement strand
GGCAAGGTCGTGCTCTACCAACTGAGCTATTCCCGCATTACGTTCAACATTTGTTGTCAGTGGGGTGCATTTTACTGACTTCTGCCAAACTGTCAACGGCAATTTGCAAAAAAAATAATCGTTTGCTGAAAAAAACTGCAATTATTGGAGTAAAAAGTATAAACTTATTTGCTTGAGAGATATATCGTTCTTATTTAAATTCTAAAAATCCACTTTGCTCAGGCGGGTCGTTTATGACAGAATAACGATATCTTTTTCGTTTACATATTTCCGCGTGAAAGTGCGGTCACTTTTTTCGCAGTTTTATATTTTTGTGAGGCAGTATAATGCAACAATATTCCATTAACACCATTCTTGCACAAGCCGGCAATCGTACGGACCCTAGAACCGGTGCAGTTTCTACACCTATTTTCCTTTCTACTGCATATGGACATCACGGTATCGGTGAGAGTACCGGTTATGATTATACTCGAACTAAAAACCCGACGCGTGCAGTGCTGGAAGAAACAATGGCAAAATTGGATGGCGGGGATAATGCTTTTGCTTTTGCATCAGGAATGGCGGCAATCCAGGTGTTAATGAGTTTGTTTAAGGCTCCGGATGAATGGATCGTGTCAAGTGATGTGTATGGTGGGACTTATCGTTTATTGGATTTTTGCTATAAAAACAACCATACAGTGAAACCGGTTTATGTGAATACGGCATCAACGGAAGCTATTGAAGCCGCGATTACACCGAATACCAAAGCGATTTTTGTGGAAACTCCCTCTAATCCATTAATGGAAGAATGTGATGTAGGGGCAATTTCACAGGTAGCTAAAAAGCATAATTTATTATTAATTGTTGATAATACTTTTTTAACACCGGTATTATTTCGCCCAATGGATTTCGGGGCGGATGTGACGCTTTATAGTGCCACCAAATATATTGCGGGGCATAATGATGTTTTAGCCGGCATGATTGTAGCGAAAGGACAAGCATTGTGCGAACGCTTATTTTACATTCAAAATGGCGCGGGAGCCGTTTTATCGCCATTTGATTCGTGGCTGACTATCCGTGGGTTGAAAACCTTGTCGTTGCGAATGAGACAGCATGAGGAAAACGCAAAGGCAATAGTTAAGTTTCTGGAAGCGCAGCCGCAAATAAAAGATGTCCTTTATGCGAACAAAGGTGGCATGGTTTCGTTTCGTTTGCAGGATGAAAACTGGGTTAATCCATTCCTTAAGTCAATGAAATTGATTACTTTTGCGGAAAGTTTGGGCGGGACTGAGAGTTTCATTACATATCCTGCAACACAAACTCATATGGACATTCCCGAAACAGAGCGTATCGCGCGTGGCATATGTAACCGTTTGTTGCGTTTTTCCGTTGGTTTAGAAGATGTTGAAGATATCAAGGCTGATCTGGCACAGGCTTTGGCGCAATTAAAATAATTTTCGGGGGGGGACGTATTTGTGTCCCTTGTTTTTTTAATAGGAAAGTAAAAAGGTGATAGCAAATGAAAATGGCACTTTACAGCACTAAAAATTATGACCGTAAATACTTTGAGTTAGTCAACGTCAAATACGGATTTCAATTGGAATTTTTTGATTTTCAGCTTAACGAGCGCACTGCAAAAATGGCAGAGCATTGTGATGTAGTGTGTATTTTTGTCAACGATGACGGCAGTCGAAAAGTACTCGAAAAATTGACTGCACTTGGTGTGAAAATAATCGCGCTACGGTGTGCAGGATTTAATAATGTTGATGTGAAAGCAGCGCAAGAACTCGGGCTAAAAGTCGTGCGAGTGCCGGCCTATTCGCCGGAGGCCGTGGCAGAACATACTATTGGGTTAATGATGACGCTAAATCGTCGAATCCATCGGGCTTACCAGCGTACGCGTGAAGCAAATTTCTCATTAGAGGGTTTAATCGGCTTTAATATGCACGGACGTACCGTCGGTGTGATAGGCACAGGCAAAATCGGGATTGCCGTGATGCGAATTTTAAAAGGTTTCGGAATGCATATCTTGGCGTACGATCCTTTTAAAAATGCAATAGCCGAGGAACTAGGCGCAAAATATGTTGAACTTGACGAGCTTTATGCAAAATCTCATGTGATTACCTTGCATTGCCCCGCAACCCCTGAAAACTACCATTTACTTAATCATGATTCATTTACCAAAATGCGTGACGGAGTGATGATCATTAATACCAGCCGTGGCACATTAATTGACACTCAGGCCGCAATTGAGGCGCTTAAGCAACGTAAAATCGGGGCATTAGGAATGGATGTCTATGAAAATGAACGAGATTTATTTTTTGAAGATAAATCTAACGAGGTGATTCAAGATGACGTATTTCGTCGTTTATCTGCTTGTCATAACGTGTTGTTGACAGGGCATCAAGCCTTTTTAACCGAGGAGGCGTTAATGAGTATTTCTGATGTCACTCTGGCAAATATTTATAAGCTGAAAACAGGTCAAATTTGTGAAAATCAGGTGTTAGCATCGTAATTTAATGATTGATTTTGAGCAATTAAAGTAATTCGTGCAGACAATAAATACTTATGCTATTATCGCTAAAATTTAATATTCCCTTGAATTTTGGCAATTCGGTCTTATTTTAAGGTTACACTCAACAATAAAGGAAAGAAACATGGCAGAAGTATTACATGCAACCGATGCATCATTTGAAGCGGACGTTTTACGTTCATCCGTTCCGGTTTTATTAGATTTTTGGGCCCCTTGGTGTGGACCGTGCCGTATGGTAGGGCCTATTCTAGATGAACTGGCTGTGGAATTCGGAGATAAAGTGAAAATTGTCAAAATCAATATTGATGAAAACCAAGCCACTCCTGCGCAATACGGTGTACGTAGCATCCCTACATTATTATTATTTAATGAAGGGCGCTTAGTTGCTACACAAGTAGGAGCATTACCGAAAAATCAATTAGCCGCATTTGTAAATAAAAATATTTAATTTGATGAAAAAATCCTGTTTGACGACAGGATTTTTGTTTTTTCAAAACACCTCAAAAACTCACCGCACTTTTAGCTTTCTCAATAACGTAGTGATCAACTAATTCAACTGTCGCTGATAGGTTGTTTCAGTAAATCACGTAATGTTCGCTTTCCTGCCCAACCGCGACTTTTAATCAACAACGATTTAATTTCCAGTGAAAGCGCGGTATGTTTTTGCTGCTTTTTTACCACTTCACGTCGGACATAATCGGCACTTTCAGACATCTCAAATAGATTGCATAGTTGTTTGTATACGCTGTGCGCATTACGGTATTCGCCACGAAGCCTATTTCCTTGTTTCTCGTAAACGTTGGAGTTGTAAACATTGCAAATGCAATTTTTATATTGCGACAAATACAGTCTTTGCACCTGAAGAAATCTCACAAAACTACTTCAAATGTCTTGAAGAGCAAATGAAATACGATGAAATGCCACTTGTAGCATAGATTCATATAGACTCTGATAGGTTTTGATAGAAAAGAAATGCCCTTCACGATTTTTACTCGGAAAGGCATTCAAATTCACGCGGTAAATTAGTCAATCTTCGGTCTTTGTGCAACTGTTACACAATACCGGAAAAACAACTAAAATTTCAACCGCACTTTTCTAAAAATGATTGTAACAATTTGTTATAAACAGTTTTTCTCACCGCGCGATAAACTGATTAATCCCGAGCGGACAATTTCTATCACGGAAGTTTCTTCTTTTACCGCAGAAACAAAAGCGTCCAATTTGTCTTTTGTACCTGTTAATTGCACCGTGTAGGATTTTGTAGTCACATCGACAATTTGGCCACGGAAAATGTCGGCCAAACGTTTGATTTCATCACGCACCGCACCAACCGCTTTAATTTTGAGCAACATCACTTCACGTTCTACGTGTCCGCAATCACTCAAATTAATTACTTTGAATACATCCACCAATTTGTGTAGTTGTTTCTCAATTTGTTCAAGTACTTGTTCATCACCGTAAGCCTCAATGGTCATGCGTGATAAAGTCGAATCATCCGTTGGCGCTACAGTCAAGCTTTCGATATTAAATGCCCGTTGAGAGAACAAACCGACAACGCGAGATAATGCGCCTGATTCATTTTCGAGCAATACTGATAAAATTCTACGCATTATTCCTTCTCCTCAGGTTTAGTTAAAATCATTTCATTCATAGCTCCGCCACGCACCTGCATCGGGTAAACGTGTTCGGTTGCATCAACTTGTACATCAACAAATACTAATCGATCCTTAACAGCGAAAGCCTGCGCCAGTTTTTCCTCTAACTCATCCGGCGTATTGATTTGAATCCCCACATGACCATAAGCTTCAGCCAGTTTTACAAAATCAGGCAGTGACTTCATGTAGGATTGCGAATGGCGGCCGGAATAAATCAGATCCTGCCATTGTTTCACCATTCCTAAGAAGCGGTTATTTAGGCTAACAATCACAATTGGCACTCCGTATTGTTGAGCGGTGGAAAGCTCTTGAATGTTCATTTGAATACTGCCGTCACCCGTCACGCACACGACACAACCTTCAGGATGAGCCAATTTAACTCCTAACGCAGCGGGAAGGCCAAATCCCATCGTACCGAGACCGCCTGAATTAATCCAGCGACGCGGTTTATCAAACGGATAATGCAATGCCGCAAACATTTGGTGTTGTCCTACATCAGACACAACATACGCTTCACCCTTGGTTAAACGGTAAATAGTTTCAATCACCGCTTGCGGTTTGATCACATTGGAAGTGCGGTCGAAATCCAGACATTTTTTGTTTTTCCATTCGTCGATTTGTTTCCACCAATCGGTTAGCTCGGATTGCGATTTCGCTAAATTTTCATCATCCAGCAAAGACAAAAATTCGGTTAATACATTATCCACACTACCGACAATCGGAATTGAAGCCACTACATTTTTAGAAATAGAAGTCGGATCAATGTCAATATGAATAACTTTTGCATTCGGACAATACTTCGCCAAGTTATTGGTAGTGCGGTCGTCAAAACGCACACCAATTCCCAGAATCAGATCGCTTTCATGCATGGCGTTATTCGCTTCAAACGTACCGTGCATACCGAGCATTCCAAGGAATTGATTATCCGTTGCCGGAAAACCGCCCAATCCCATTAAAGAAGAAGTAACAGGCAAATTCAGACGTTTAGCAAATTGTGTTAATTTGTCGCTAGCATTGCCAATCACCACACCTCCGCCAATAAACAGTACCGGTTTTTTCGCCACCAGCAACGCTTTTAACGCTTTTTTGATTTGTCCTTTGTGCCCTTGCACGTTCGGATTATACGAACGCATTGCAATTTCGGCAGGATAAGTGTAAGGCATTTTATTTAGCGGATTTACAACATCTTTCGGTAAGTCAATCACTACAGGGCCCGGACGACCGGTGGAGGCGATATAGAACGCCTTTTTGATGATCGTAGGGATATCTTCCGTACGCTTCACCAAGAAGCTGTGTTTCACGACCGGACGCGAAACTCCCACTGTATCGCACTCCTGAAATGCATCTGTACCGATTAAATTTGACGGCACCTGACCGGTAATCACCACCAACGGAATTGAATCCGTATAAGCCGTGGCAATTCCCGTAATAGCATTGGTTGCACCCGGCCCTGATGTAACTAACACACAGCCCACTTCCCCTGTAGAGCGTGCATAGCCATCCGCCATATGCACGGCTGCCTGTTCATGGCGCACGAGAATATGTTCAATGCCGCCTAGTGTATGAATCGCATCATAAATATCCAACACCGAGCCGCCCGGATAACCGAATAAAAATTTTACGCCCTGATCGCGCAACGACTGCACCACCATTTCCGCACCGGATAATTTTTTCATTTTTACTTCGCTCCTTAAAAACGCCGAGATTTATGACCGCACTTTGATCAAATTCTTATTACAGTCTGTGACAAAAGTGCGGTCGAATTTTGTCGAGTTTTGACAGTTTACTCAAAAGCCATGGTTTGTCCATAGTTTTCTTTTTATAAAAAAGACATTTTTACAACTTTAAATTCTGCAAATTCTCAATATTCGATATTTTATAAAATAAAATCCATAATAAATAAAAAAAATGCGACTTTATGCCGCATTTTATAAAATTCACAAAATAAAATTTTTATTTTACATTTAGTATAAAAATGTGATCTCGATCACACAGCCTCACGTTTTTTGGTAACAAAAATCAATGCAGCTAAAAGCCCCCCTGTTACCACAAAACCCAATAGCCCGGAATGAGTAAAACCGACGACTAAATAGCCAACCGATGTCGCTGTCGCCACTATTAAGGCATAAGGCAGTTGCGTGGTGACATGATCCATATGATTACACTTAGCTCCCGTAGAAGACAAAATCGTGGTATCCGACACCGGCGAGCAGTGATCTCCACATACTGCTCCTGCCATTACCGCGGATAAACAAGGTAAAAGCAGATCCGGTGCAGCATTTACAGCAATTGAAGCAGCAATAGGCAACATAATACCGAAAGTCCCCCAACTGGTTCCGGTAGAAAATGCCATTCCCGCGCCCAATAAAAATAACAACGCCGGTAAGTATGCAGGATTCAAGCTACCGGAAATAAGGCCTGATAAATATTTCCCTGTTTCCATATCTCCAACAACCTTGTTGATTGTCCAAGCAAAGCATAAAATCAAAATAGCGCCTTGCATTGATTTCATGCCCTCTACCCAGGATTTCAAATACTCGGTTTTATTAACTTGTCTCTCGAGCACAATCAATAGCGTAATCATCGCAACGGCACTTATACCACCGACAACCAAAGAAATGCCCACAGTTGTATTTTCAAATGCTCCCAAGACGGTAAACGGCATACCGGCTTCGGCAAGAGCCTGATTCCCCGTGTACATCATGGCTGCCACAGTTACGGCAATTAACGTTACAATTGGGAAAACCAAATTACGCACTCGTCCCGTAGCGCCGCTTTGTGCTTCTTCTTCCTGCTCGCTGCGCTCCAAAGCTAATTTTTCATAGCGTGCCATCGGCCCAATATCAAAGGAAAAATAAGCAACGACAAACACCATCAGAATTGAGAAAATTGCATAGAAGTTCATCGCACTCATTGTCATAAATGCGCCAATAGGTGAATACCCTGTAATCGAGTGTTCAGCCAATAAGCCCGCAATTAACGTAATGATATATGCGCCCCAGCTTGAAATCGGCATCATCACACACATCGGTGCTGCAGTAGAATCCAGAATATATGCTAATTTTGCACGGGAAACTCGAAATTTGTCCGTCACCGGACGCGCAATAGCCCCCACAGCAAGACTGTGAAAATAGTCGTCAATAAAGGTTACAAACACTAAACATGCCGCCATGATTTTGGCCCCACGACGACCTTTTATCCGTTTTTGCGCCCATTCGGCAAAAGCGCGATTGCTCCCCGAAACGGTTAAAAGAGAGGTTAGAATTCCAAGTAAAAGTAAAAATAAAATAATGTTAATGTTATTGGTATTCCAACTGAATGCACCGTTTTCATCAAAGCTATATGCTAATGAAGTCACGCGATCTTTTAAATAACTCAACGCGTTCAACACATTACCGTCAGACAACATTAATGCCCCGACAATAATCCCCGCGCTCAATGACAACAATACTCGGCGCGTAATAATTGCTAAGCCTAAAGCCAAAATGGCGGGCAGAATAGACCAAATAGAAGTAGAAAAATCCGCAAGTTGCATGTAGTTTACCTAAAGTTAAATAATGAAAAATCTGAAAGCTACATTGAAATCATTAGAAGAAATGATTAAAAGGATTAAAAAAGGAAGGTAAAATCAGACCACCCCTAACCCGTAGCGCTCCATAATTCTTACTAACCGTTGCGATAACCGTTAATAAAACTATGACAGTGACGTACCTGTTCGATAACGCCCCCAACCGATAAAGACGACCCTTTATCGATTTCGGCAAACATTCCTTTCGCATTTTCTCTCCGCTATCCGCTCAAAAAAGCTACTGATAATGCCTGCACCTCTACATATCGTAGGATGAGTAGAGATTACATTAAGATAGACGAAATGCCAATAGCTAAATGAACAATTACAAAAAAAATCCGCACTTATTTATTTTATGTTTGTCCAATTAAAATAAAACATATTTAAAATAGAATAGCAGGAGGAATATATTGTAAAAATATGTAAAGATATCCAAAACAAGTTATATTTATATTTACCC
>CAJPST010000099.1 GCA_905373425.1 uncultured Mesocricetibacter sp. | reverse complement strand
CAGAACGTACTTTGATCAGTTGTTGCCAGTAAGCATCGTCTAATTTTTCGTTCGCGCCTAAGTCAAATAAGCCTTCGTAGAATTCTTCCGTGAAGACGAATTCTGCACGTGCCGTCGCCGTTTGTGGCAAGTAACCCCAAACTTCATCCGCCGTAAAGGAAAGAATTGGCGCCATCCAACGTACCAACGCTTCGGCAATGTGCCATAACGCTGTTTGGCAACTACGGCGCGCAAGGCTGTCCGCTTTGGTGGTGTATTGACGGTCTTTGATAATATCAAGGTAGAACGAGCCCATTTCCACCGAACAGAAACGCATTAAGCGTTGCACCACGGCGTGGAATTGATAGTTATCATAAGCATCTTTGATTTCTTTTTGTGCATCTAACGCACAAGCTACCGCCCAACGATCCAAGCTAATCATTTCTTCCGGTTTCACCGCATCACGTTGTGGGTCAAAACCGTTTAAGTTCGCTAACAAGAAACGTGCCGTGTTACGAATACGACGATAGCTGTCTGCCGCACGTTTTAAGATTTCATCGGAAACGGTCATTTCACCGGTATAGTCGGTAGAAGCCACCCATAAACGTAAAATGTCGCCACCGAATTTATCCATCACTTCTTGTGGCGTCACGATGTTGCCGATGGATTTTGACATTTTGCGTCCTTGGCCATCTACGGTGAAACCGTGAGTTAATACTTGTTTGTATGGTGCTTTGTTGTCTGTTGCAGTTGAAAGCATTAAAGAAGACATAAACCAACCACGGTGTTGGTCAGAACCCTCCAAATACATATCGATATCTTGACCGTTAAATTCCGGACGATTCGCCGCCACAGAAGAATAGGTTGATCCTGAGTCGAACCATACGTCAAGAGTATCAGGCACTTTGCGATAGGTTTCTGCATCTGCACCTAATAATTCTTTTTCGTCTAAATCCCACCATGCTTGAATACCGGCTTTCTCTACACGTTTAGCCACTTCCTCAAGCAACTCTAAGGTACGCGGATGAAGTTCTTCGGTTTCTTTGTGCACGAACAAGGTCATCGGCACGCCCCAAGTACGTTGACGGGAAATACACCAGTCAGGACGATTTTCCACCATTTTTTCGATACGTGCTTGACCCCAATCCGGAATCCAACGAACTTGTTTGATTTCGCCTAATGCTTGTTGGCGTAAACCCTGTGTTTCCATGCCGATAAACCATTGCGGAGTCGCACGGAAAATAATCGGGGTTTTATGGCGCCAGCAGTGTGGGTAGCTGTGTTTGATTTTCTCCACTTTTAATAAATTGCCTGTTTCTTGCAATTTTTCAACAACCAATGGATTGGCTTCAAATACGCCTTTGCCGGCAAAGAATTCAGTGGTCGAAATAAATTTACCGCCATTAGACACAAGGCCAGCCATCGGTAAGTCATATTGTTTACCTACGATAAAGTCGTCTAAACCGTGATCTGGTGCGGTATGTACTAAACCTGTACCGCCATCGGTAGTCACGTGTTCGCCTAAAACCACCGGCACGGTGAAATCATAGAACGGATGGTTAAAACGCACTAACTCAAGCGCTTGACCTTTTACTGAGCCTAAAATTTCAACCTGTTCCACGCCAACCACTTTTGCCACCGATTCCACTAACTCAGCAGCTAAGATCACACGCTCATCACCAAGTTGGACTAGGTTGTATTCTAATTCTGCATTTACTGCAATCGCACGGTTAGATGGCATTGTCCAAGGTGTGGTTGTCCAAATAACAGCAGATAATTTGCCATGGCCTTTGCCAACTGCGTTAAATTTCTCTTCAATTTCAACCGCACTTACTGCAGGAAAACGCACATAAATAGACGGAGAAACTTTGTCTTCGTATTCCACTTCCGCTTCAGCCAAAGAAGAACCGCAATCCAAACACCAGTGCACTGGTTTGGAGCCTTTATATAAGTGGCCGTTAGCAATCACTTTGCCTAGGCTGCGAATGATGTTTGCTTCGGTGTCGAAGTTCATGGTCAAATAAGGATTATCCCAATCGCCCAACACGCCTAAACGGATAAAGTCTTTTTTCTGACCTTCGACTTGTTCCGCGGCATATTCACGGCATTTCGCACGGAATTCCGCCGCAGAAATTTTCTCATTTGGTTTGCCCACTAAGCCTTCTACTTTCAATTCAATCGGCAAGCCGTGGCAGTCCCAACCCGGAATATAAGGAGAATCAAAACCTAATGCGGTTTTGGATTTAACAATAATATCTTTCAGAATTTTATTCACCGCATGACCGATATGAATGCTACCGTTCGCATACGGAGGGCCATCGTGCAAAATAAAGGATTTTTTGCCTTTTGAGGCTTCACGAATTTTTTGATAAAGGTTTTTTTCATACCAGTTTTTTAACATCACAGGCTCGCGCTTGGCTAAATCACCACGCATCGGAAAGCCCGTTTCGGGAAGGTTAAGGGTATTTTTATAATCAGTCATTTTATATTCCAGTGTTATGTAAAAATTAAAATTTGTGTTCTAAAAAGTGCGGTCGGTTTTAAAGATGTTTTTCGCTGTTTCCACATCCTTCGCAATTTGATCTTTTAAATCGTCAAAAGACGCAAATTTCATTTCATTACGGATTTTATGGCATAGCTCGACTTCCAACCATTGTCCATAAATATCGCCTTGAAAATCAAACAAATGCGCTTCTAGTAATTGATTCACACCATTGATGGTAGGGCGGGTGCCGATGTTCGCGACCCCATTAAAAAACGCGCCGGATTTTAACCGCACTTTGACGGCATACACGCCTTTTACCGGATTCACCTGACGATGCAAGCGAATGTTCGCAGTAGGAAAGCCGATGGTGCGACCAAGCTGATTGCCATGAATCACGCGGCCTAAAATACGATAAGGACGCCCAAGTAATTTTTCCGCTAACGTTAAATCATCATTCGCCAACGCTTCGCGAATCGCTGTACTGCTGATTCGCAGCTCATCCAAGCAAAAGCTACGGTTATCTTCGACGGTAAAACCAAACTTTTCACCGGCTTGTTGCAATAGTGCAAAATTGCCTTGGCGTTTGGCACCGAATTTGAAATCATCACCGATACTCAAAAACTTAACGTTTAATGTGCGCACCAACCAATCTTCTATAAATTGCTCGGCCGGCATGCCAGCAAAAGTACGGTCGAATTTTGCCACGATGACAATGTCCACACCCGCTTGTTTGAGATAATGCAATTTGTCACGCAAACGCATTAAGCGCGCGGGGGCTTTGTCACCCAGAAAATATTCTCGCGGCTGGGGTTCAAACAACATAACCGCCATAGGCAAGTTCAGCTCGTCCGCTTTTTGGCGTAAATGGCGCAAAATCGCCTGATGCCCTAAATGTACCCCGTCGAAATTGCCAATTGTCAATGCGCAGCCTTGAAGCTGTTGATCAAGATGACGAAGATCCCTAATAAGGTGCATTGAAAATTCCGCTGAATAAATGAAAAAGACTGGCGTATTATACGCATAAATCGGCGAAGATTAAAGCTAGAGAAATAAGATAAACCCTAGTATTTAACACCTAATATGCCCGACAGGGAAGCCAATCGCCCACGGCAGAATATTGTCAGCAAGGACGATTGTCTCCATTATTGCGATTAGAGTACTGTAAAATAAAGCTACAACTTTAAAACCAATTTTGGGTAAAGCTAATAACTTACGTATGGCTTTAGAAAACGGTTAAAAAATCGACCGCACTTTTTCATTAACTTATTACACCAGTAGTTCTGCGGCTCTGACCACTACTTGTACGGCGTTTTCTTCAATACCTTTAATTGTTGCTTCATTTGGGATTTCCTGCTGGGTGCGGTTAACAATGGCACCGGCCACCATTCCGGCGCGTAATCCCAAGCTCGCACACATTGTAAACAATGTGGCGGATTCCATTTCAAAATTCATTACATTGAGATCCTGCCATTGTTTTAATGAACCTTGAAACTTACGCCATATTTTACCGCTGTAGGTATCGTAGCGCTCTTGTCCGGGGTAAAATGTGTCGGACGAAGCGGTGATACCGACATGAACCGCTTGTTTAGCGCATTCTTTGGCTGCCTGATATAACGCAGTTGTGCAGTGGAAATCTGCGACGGCAGGGTATTCCGGTGGTGCAAAATGCAGACTTGCTCCGTCTAAACGAACCGCGCCGGTGGTCACTAAAATATCACCGACATTAATATGTGGTTGAATTGCCCCTGTGGTGCCGATGCGCAAGAAAGTACGTACGCCCAGTTGTGCCAATTCTTCCACTGCTATAGACACTGATGGTCCGCCGATCCCTGTGGAACAGACTACTACGGCTTTATCTCCAATATAGCCCAGCCACGATGTAAATTCGCGGGTTGAGGCTAAGAATTTCGGTTTATCAAGCAACTTGGCAATACGTTCTACCCGTTCCGGTGCCCCTGGGGTAATAGCTAATTTCGCGCCTTCCAGCATCGCTTTTGTTAAACCTAGATGAAATACTTCTGACATATTTTCCTCCTTTTCCATCATGATGTGATTAGGGTTTAATATCACGCAGAATTGGATTCTGCATTGAAATCAATGTTTCCGTTGATTGAATTTCGTCAATTAACTGAATTTTAGTTGCTAATACGGAATGTAGTTCAGCGATGGTATGCGTCATCACTTTAATAAAAATGGAATAATTACCTGTAGTGTAATAGGCTTCTACCACTTCATCAATACTTTCTAATTGTTCGATGACTTTATCATAATCTTTTGCACTTTTGAGAATAATACCGATAAAACAGCATACGTCATAGCCCAATTTGCGTTCGTTAATACGCACTTTAGTTCCTTCAATGATGCCGGATTGACGCATTTTTTCTACTCTGACATGAATAGTTCCTGGGCTGACACCAAAAGCTTTTGCCATTTCGGCGTAGGGTGTGCGTGCGTCTTTAGTTAGTACGCGCAAAATTTGTTGATCTAAACCGTCTATTTGGTGCATAGCATTATTTGTCTCTCTTTAAAAATTATTTAAAAAAATAGCCATTAATTTGAATGTTATTCTTATTGTAACGAATTTTAGCTAAAAAGTATTGAAATTTGTGCTTTTAATATTAAATAATATGCAATAAGCGTTATCATGACGCAAACATCAAAAAAATTATAGGTTATAGTAATGGAAAAGTCATTTATTTTACAACAACAAGAAATCAGTTTCGTGAAGAACACGTTCACGGATAAGCTTATTGAACATTTAGGCATCATTGAGGTACAAGGCCCTATTTTGAGCCAAGTTGGTAATGGGATGCAGGATAATCTGTCGGGTAAAGAAAAAGCGGTGCAGGTAAATGTTAAAATGATCGAAGGCACCGTATTTGAAGTGGTACATTCTCTCGCCAAATGGAAACGCCACACGCTTGCTCGCTTTGGTTTTAATGAAGGAGAAGGCTTGTTTGTACATATGAAAGCGCTTCGCCCTGATGAAGACAGTTTGGATCAAACCCATTCCGTTTATGTAGATCAATGGGACTGGGAAAAAGTCATTCCGGCAGGTAAACGCAATCTTGCCTATTTAAAAGATACCGTACGTGCGATTTATACTGCGATCTTGGAAACCGAAGCAGCGGTTAATGCCAAATTTGGTTTGCCAAGATTTCTTCCGCAGGAAATCACTTTCATTCATAGTGAAGATTTAGTGCAGCGCTACCCGGGCATGACTGACAAGCAACGTGAGAATGCAATTTGTAAAGAATACGGTGCAGTCTTTTTAATCGGTATCGGCGGTAACTTATCCGACGGCAAACCGCATGATATGCGTGCGCCGGATTATGACGACTGGACAACCCCGTCAGAAGGCGAATATAAAGGCTTAAACGGTGATATTTTAGTTTGGAACCCGGTGTTGGAGCGTGCTTTTGAATTATCTTCAATGGGGATTCGTGTAGATGAAACCGCATTGCGTAAGCAACTTGCCCTAACCAATGATGAAGAACGTATAAAACTGGATTGGCATCAAGATTTAATTAACGGACGCCTGCCGCTTTCAATTGGTGGTGGCATCGGTCAATCCCGTTTGGTAATGTTATTGTTGAGAAAACGCCATATTGGCGAAGTTCAGTCTAGCGTTTGGCCGAAAAGTGTTATGCAAGAATTCGAACATATTCTGTAACAATAGGATGGCGTACTTTTAAAACTACGCCCCAAAATAAGTAAAAAGTGCGGTCGAAAAAATTGCTAAAATTTCGACCGCACTTTTCTTTATATTTCAACACGTTACGCTTCCACGAATCCTAACGCGGTTTCTACAATTTCTACACCGACTCCCGGTTTATGCGCGTTTTCACTCAGATAACGCCGCCATTGGCGCGCGCCTTTGCAATTTTGAAATGCTCCGAGCATATGACGCACGATATGATTAAGTTGCACGCCTTGGCTAAGTTGCTGTTCAATATAAGGAAACATTTTGTTTACCGCTTCACGCGGAGTGATAATTGCAGCATGAGGATCGAACAGTTCACGATCGATATAGCCTAACAAAGCAGGGTTTTGATAAGCCTCGCGCCCCACCATTACCCCATCGACCGACTGTAAGTGGGCTTTTATTTCATCAATAGTTTTGATGCCGCCGTTAATGCTGATAAATAGTGTAGGAAAATCACGCTTTAATTGATAGACCCGTTCATAGTCTAATGGCGGAATTTCACGATTTTGTTTCGGGCTAAGTCCGGACAGCCATGCTTTACGCGCATGTACAATCAAATCACGACAACCGACAGCCTGTACTTTTTGCACGAAATTGCATAGAAATTCATAACTGTCCAGATCATCAATACCGATACGGGTTTTAACCGTTACGGGGATATTCACTGCTTCCTGCATTCTTGCTACAGATTCCGCCACTAAATCCGCTTTTGCCATTAAACAGGCGCCAAACATTCCGTTTTGCACCCGATCAGACGGACAGCCCACATTCAAATTAATTTCCGTATAACCGCGTAATTCAGCCGTTTTGGCACAATGTGCCAACTGTTGGGGATCGCTACCACCGAGTTGCAAAGCCAATGGGTTTTCGGCAATGTCAAAGGCCAGATGATCATAATTGGCGTGAATAATCGCTTGCGTCGTGACCATTTCCGTATAAAGCAAAGTATATTGCGTAAACTGGCGGTGAAAATAACGACAATGACGGGTGGTCCAATCCAGCATCGGTGCGACGGCAAAGCGTCCACGATAGAAATCCGCAGAAAAGCGCGGTCGATTTTGAGCCATTTTTATCGGGTTCCTCTCCGATTCTTCCTATCGAATCGGTAACATGAAAGTAATTGACGGGCATTATATACCGAATCTTTCATAGCCAGAATGTTTTTGTAAATAGAGAGGAAAGAGGAGAGAATTTAAAAAAGTGCGGTGGAAAAAACGGGAGAAATTCCAACCGCACTTTGGATTATTGGTATATTCTGCAGTATTATCCTAATTCGAGCCGGATGACCCGCATGTCGTAATTGTGTTTGCCGAAAGCCGTATGATAGAGTAATCGCAACCACCAAGGATAACGTTTGCCGACTTTTTCGCTGAGGTAAAACTCTGCGGCAACTTTCAAATTAGGGAACCAACTTTCCAGTGTTTTGCTGTCTTTTATTGCCCATTTGAATTCAGGGCGATCTTCATTTTCCATTTTTTTTAATGCATCGTGATATTTGGATTTTCCTAATGCGGCGGGAGGTAACAAATCACATATAATAGTGGCTTGTGGTAAATAATGCATAATATTTTGGAAAAGTAATTTGATTTCAGCTTCCGAAAAATACATCAGAACGCCTTCAATTAGCAATAAAACAGGTTTGTTATGAGAGGCTAGCGTATTAAGCCAATGATCGCTGAATAATGAATCGGCAATATATTGATTACCATGTTCGGGTAATAATTGGCGCCGCAGGAAAATGACATCCGGTAAATCTAAATCGTACCACGCCGTTATTGGTGGCCTGCCTAAACGTTCAAAACGGGCATCTAAACCTGCGCCAAGCTCAATGACAACAGCATCGGGGTGTGTTTTAATAAAGCGATTGGTTTCTTCATCGATTAGGGCAGCGCGGGCGCAACAGCCGACTTGGGATAATTTTGCAGAAGTGAATTTATTAAAATCATAATCAAGTATTTGTATCATCCGTTCGGCTTCGGGATCCTTTAATAACGGATTTGAATGTCGCATCTCAACGGCTTTTGCCCATAGCGGAATCAACAATGTCGAACTGATTTTAGTTATTGTATCGGGTAAAACTTTATTATTCATTGTAAATATTCTCC
>CAJPST010000098.1 GCA_905373425.1 uncultured Mesocricetibacter sp. | reverse complement strand
ATGCACATAATTGCACCGGTTTTCATTGCAAATTTTTTCATGATAATTCCTTGTAAAATATAAAAATCCACGAATAAATGAACCGTCGGCTAGTGCCAACTCAGTGAATTATAACATAATTTTTCAAGCACATAATTGCTTTATGTTGGTCTCACTCTAATGAGTTAATCAATTTCTCAATTTGTTTTAGACCGTTTAGCCTAGTGGTACTCAGTCGCTGCGCGATGCCTAAACGAGTAAAGTAATTGGTTAAATCAAATTGTTGTAGTTCAGCAGTGGTTTTACCGTTGATTTCATGCAATAAAAGCCATAGTAACCCATTGACAATACGCGCTTCGCTGTAAGCCTGAAAGCAAAAAGTGCGGTCGTTTTTTCCCTCGTTTTGCGGACAGCTACTTTCAATTTTAAACCAAACTTTAACTTCACACCCCTCAATTGGCTGCATAGCGGAAAGTTCCGTATCATTCGGTTGAGGCAGGTTGTTGCCCGCCCGAATAATCAAGCGGTAACGTTCCTCCCAGCTTTTAGCTTGCATAAGTTGTTGTATTAATTCCATGATTATTCCGCTAGTAACATCAAACTTTTATCTAATGCGTTAAAAAATGCGTCTAAATCCGACGATGTATTATAAGGAGCAAACGAAAGGCGCAACGTAGCGCTTTGCCCCAAACGCGCCAAATAAGGCTGAGCACAATGCACTCCGCTACGCAGAGCGATATTTTGTTCCGCAAGTAGCGTTGCCAGATCGGAACAAGCGATCCCCTCGAACACAAAACAAACCACCGAACTTGGCTTCGGCGAGTTAAACAATTTACAAAACGGGTAATTTTTTAACTGCACTTTGGCTTGTTCGGCAAGGGCAACAGCCTGTTGTTCCGCCGCAATAAAATCCCATCGCTCTAACCACTCCAGTACGGCATTAAAACCGATAACAGCAGCAATGTTAGGCGTACCGGCTTCTAGCCGATAAGGCAGTTCGGCAAAGCTGATTTGTTGTGCTGATACACGTTCAATCATTTTTCCGCCGTATTGTAGCGGTTGTAGCCGTTCAAGTGCGGCAAGTTTTCCACTCAACACACCGAGTCCGTTCGGCCCATAAAGTTTATGGGCGGAGAAAGCAATAAAGTCTGCATCCAATTGCTGTAAATCAATGGAAATGTGGCTAACTGCCTGCGCCGCATCAACTAATACTAAGGCGTTGCTATATCGACGAACCAGTTCAATCAAATGTGCAACAGGCTGTTCCGTTCCCGTTACATTAGAAACATAATTCAGCGCGACCAATTTTGTTTTAGAGTTCAATGTGTTAAGCAAAGCATTTTGATCAATTAACCAATCATCGGTAATCGGCAATACCCGTAGCTGCGCGCCACACTTTTGCGCGATAGCATGCCAAGTGACGAAATTGGCGTGATGATCCGCTTCACTAATCACAATTTCATCGCCTTCTTGTAAATATGGGAGCAAACCGTTTGCTACCATGTTAATCGCCTGTGTCGTACCGGATGTCCAAACCACCGCATTTTCAGTTTCCGCGTTAATCAAATTCTTTACGCGTGTGCGGGCAAGTTCATACAGCGCCGTCTGCTTTTCATCATATTGACTACGATGAACGGAACCGGCGGAACGATAAAACTCCATTGTAGCCTCAATTAATGCCTGAGGTTTGAGTGCAGTCGCCGCATTATCTAAATACACCGCAGCATCAGGTTGCTGAAAATAGGGAAATTCCGCACGAAACTGTTGATAATCAAACATATTGGCGAAACAGGCTCGGCTCAACCGGATTCGGCTCCTGCCACAAGCCTATTTTTTGCTGCTGCGCCTGTTGTTGCACTTCAAGATAAACGGGATTTTTCACATACTTGCGATACGCCCACGCCATGCCGAGTCGCACCATTTTCAAATTGATATTCTCATTTTGTTGATTATACACGGTAGCTAACACACGATGATATCGGTCATAACCGGAAACCAACAAAATGACTTCTCGTTTATGCACTAACCCGCCCAAAGTTTGTCGTGCTCTATTACCGAATGGCTGGGATTTTTCCGGCGCATCAATTTCCTGTAAACGCACTTTTAATTGTTTATTATTAGCTAATAAACACGTTAGCGTATCTCCGTCCGTGATAGAAACCACGCGACAAGTTAAATCACGCTCTGCCTGCGCGGATAAGGCAAGTAACAGAAAGCATAAAAGTGCGGTCGTTTTTTTGAACATTTTCTGAATTGAAGTAAGTAAATCCTGCTCATTCTACCGAAAAAGAAAAATAATAAAACTAATAATGCGCGGAAAGTCGCCGTAAAGAGGATGTTAACGCATTACGCAACTTGTTAAATCGACACGCACGTTAAATATTTCCATACTTAATTCGTATCCGTTGTTGTTCAAAAACACCGTAAAAATCCACCGCACTTTATGGTGATTTTACATTGAGATTTATATACAAAAAGAGTAAAGTAAAGTGTTTATTTAATTCGAGTGAAAGGCGAACTATTATGGGAAAAAGTGTTGTTATCCTAGGCGCACAATGGGGCGACGAAGGTAAAGGAAAAATTGTTGATTTATTAACCGACCGCGCAAAATATGTGGTGCGCTACCAGGGCGGTCATAATGCCGGCCACACCCTAATTATTAACGGTGAAAAAACCGTATTGCGTTTAATTCCATCCGGTATTCTGCGCAATAACGTCACCTGTTTAATTGGAAACGGTGTAGTGCTATCGCCATCAGCATTAATGCAGGAAATGGGCGAATTAGAAAGCCGTGGCATTAAGGTGCGCGAACGTTTATTGATTTCCGAAGCTTGCCCGTTAATTTTGCCTTATCATGTTGCCATGGATCATGCACGTGAAGCGGCATTGGGTAACAACAAAATCGGCACGACAGGTCGCGGTATCGGCCCGGCATATGAAGACAAAGTAGCGCGTCGTGGCTTGCGCGTAGGCGACCTATTCAACCGTGAAGCTTTTGCCGAAAAATTAAAAAATATCCTTGATTATTATAATTTCCAATTGGTTAACTACTACAAAGCAGAACCTGTTGATTATCAAAAAACCTTAAATGATGTGTTTGCCGTTGCCGACATTATTACCGGAATGGTAGCGGATATTACCACCATTTTGCACAACGCACGTCAAAAAGGCGACAACATTTTGTTTGAAGGCGCGCAAGGTACGATGCTAGATGTTGACCACGGCACTTATCCGTTTGTAACCAGCTCCAACACCACTGCCGGTGGCGTTGCAACAGGTTCGGGATTTGGCCCGCGCAATCTAGACTATGTGTTGGGTATCGTAAAAGCCTATTGCACCCGCGTGGGTGGCGGTCCGTTCACTACCGAATTGTTCGATGACGTAGGTAGCGAAATTGCCCGTAAAGGCAATGAGTTCGGCGCGGTTACCGGTCGTCCTCGCCGTTGTGGTTGGTTTGACGCAGTTGCAGTACGCCGTGCAGTACAAATCAATTCTATCTCCGGTTTTTGCATGACCAAATTAGATGTATTGGACGGTTTCGATGAAGTGAAAATTTGCGTTGGCTATAAAATGCCGAACGGTAAAATTGTCGAATATGCGCCGCTTGCCGCAAAAGATTGGGAAGGCATTGAACCGATTTACGAATCTATGCCCGGTTGGAAAGAAAATACGTTCGGTGTTACTGATGTTAATCAATTGCCACAAAATTGTCGCAATTACATCAAACGTATTGAAGAAGTTACGGGTGTACCGATTGCCATCCTTTCCACCGGCCCTGACCGTGTTCAGACTATGATTCTGCAAGATCCGTTTGCAAGCTAAACGTTTTCAAACCATTTAAAACCTAGCTAAAAAACAGCTCAAAAACAAACCGCACTTTGAATTCTTAATCCAAAGTGCGGTTATTTTTTTTGTTTATTTTCTTAATTTACGTTTACTGCGACATTAACGCCTGTAATGCTTGATAAACGGATTGAGCATTATCACCGGTAAGCGCTTCTTTATCTTTATTGCTTAACACCACAGCGCTTTGATTTCCATTATTAGTGGTAAGTTGCATAAAGTGATCGCCTTTTTTCAGTTTCGGACGCGCTACGCCAAAACGTAACCACTCTTTTTCATCAACCGGTTTGTAATACAATTCGCGATAACCGCGCGCCTGATGTTCCTCTTCAATTTTGAAACCTAACTGCGGTAACACCTGAGCCAGTTTCTCCCAAGATTGATTGAACCCCGTACTTAATGCCAATGCAGTTCTACCGTTACTGTCGGTCACAATTTCGCTTTGCAACGGTAAAAACGGGGCAGATGAAGATGTCTGCTCCGAAGCAGGATTATGGGATAAAAGTTGCAATTGCTGCCGTTGGGTGCGATATGCCGAATTTAATTCGCCGATCAGTTGATTCAAGCGATCAGAAGTATAGCGTTGTTTCTCCGTTGCGCTTGGCGTAAAAATAATGTCATTGCGTTTCATATTTACCACTGAAACTGCAAGTGCATTAGCCTCTGCATTACCTAATTCGTCAATTTTATAGCGGATTTGTGTGTTACCCACATCATCGTTACGCCCTGTCGGAGCCCAATCGGTTAATAACGAATTACCTTCCTGCGTAAATTTAATATTCTGCTCGGTTAGCAATCGCTGAACCTGTTGCAAATTATAAACCGCTTTCTTTTCTGCCGGATAAACAATGGAGGAACGCTCTCCGTCAAACTGTGCGACGGAATCACCGATAATTGCCATCGGCTTAGTCGGCGGACGAATATCTATCGCCGCACTTTTGCTAATCTCAATATTTGGTAATTGATAAGTCGGATCCTGCTCCGGTAATGTCACGCCACCCGTTTCCAACTTAACAAAAGTCGGAGTGCCGGCTGTTTTCTGATAGCTGTCGTTTGCGGCTTGTTTATCTTTATTACTGCCTGAACAGGCGGTCAACGTTGCCAATACGGCAAAAGGTAAAACCCATTTTTTCATTACTGTTCCTGTAAAAATTACATTAAAACCTACCGCACTTTGACAAACAAAAGTGTAAAAAGTTTGCAGTTATTGCTGCCAGATCATATCAAAATGTGGAATGCCGTCTTCTAAATAAGCATCCGATGAGGAAATAAAACCAAAGGAATGATAAAACTTGGTTAAACGAGCTTGTGCTTGAATATAAATTCGTTTTTGGTGCCAATCGTTAATTGCGATTTCCATCGCCTGCTGCATAATTAAGCGGGATAAATGTTTACCACGATGAGAAGGCGCAACAATAATCCGACCAATTGCCGCTTCCGGCGCAGAAACCCCCTGCGGTAATAAACGACAGTAGGCAACAATTTCATTATTTTCGGTTAAAAATAAATGTATGGCAGAAAAATCTTTATTATCAATATCCTGATAAATACATTTTTGTTCCACCACAAAAACTTCACTGCGTAAACGAAGGATTTGATAAAGCTCCAATGTAGTCAACTGGTCAAAGGTTTTTTGTTGCCACTGCATACGGTAATTCCTATGAAAATCCCCCTGCTTCAATTAAACAAGGGGATAAAGTGCGGTCTATTTTTAGAGTAAATTTGCGCCTTTTAATGCGGCAAGCACTGCCGGTTGCGCTTGTTCGCTTAACGTGGTTAACGGCAAGCGCAGTGCCGGTTGTTTAATCAAACCTAATTTATAGGCCGCCCACTTGACCGGGATTGGATTGCTTTCAATAAACAAATCTCTGTGTAACGCCATCAAGCGTTGGTTAATTGCCTCTGCCTCGTCAAATTTTCCTTCAAGAGCCAGCTTGCACATTTTCGCCATATCCGCCGAGGCAATGTTATTGGTTACCGAAATAACGCCCTGACCGCCTAATTTCATGCTTTCCAGCCCTGTTGCATCATCGCCGCTCAAGAAAATAAAATCTTCACCTGCCGCTTGTTTAATCTGTTTAACTCGACTCACATCACCTGTCGCCTCTTTAATCCCTACGATGTTAGGAATTTTAGCTAAACGTCCGACGGTTTCAGGTTTCAAATCACTGCCTGTACGTCCCGGAACATTGTAAAGAAGTTGTGGTAAATCAGTGCTTTCCGCGATCGCTTTAAAATGCTGATACATTCCCTCTTGCGTCGGCTTATTGTAATAAGGCACAACCGAAAGGCAACCCGCCACTCCGCTGTTATTTAACAACTTAGTCATAGTAATGGCTTCGCTGGTAGCATTCGCACCGGTTCCCGCAATAACAGGAATACGCCCTGCGGCAAACTCAAGGGTCTTCAAAATTGTCTTCACATTTTCATCAATGCTTAATGTAGCGGATTCGCCGGTTGTCCCAACGGAAACAATCGCATTAGTCCCTGCCGCCACGTGAAAATCTACTAATTTTTTCAATTCATCGAAATCAATTTCACCGTGATTATCCATCGGTGTAATTAATGCAACAATACTGCCGAAAAATAAAGGAGTAGTTGAAGACATAAAAACCTCTCTCATTTGATTTGTGTTTGCTTGGAAAATTTCTCTTAGGATTGCTAAAATGGTCACAATTTGCAAGTATTTTTTTCACATTTTATAACCCATATCAATTTTTTAAGGAAAATAATATGAATCCGCTAAAACAAGGCGAAAACGCACCGCTCTTTACACTGTTAAACCAACATAATGAAGCAATTTCCCTCGCTGATTTTAA
This sequence comes from uncultured Mesocricetibacter sp., assembly GCA_905373425.1. Lineage (GTDB taxonomy): Bacteria > Pseudomonadota > Gammaproteobacteria > Enterobacterales > Pasteurellaceae > CAJPST01. The sequence continues at coordinate 1,647 of CAJPST010000098.1, read as the reverse complement.
AGGCCAAAAAGTGCTACTGTATTTTTATCCCAAAGCACTCACTCCCGGCTGCACTACACAAGCCTGTAATCTACGTGACAGCAAACAAGAACTAGAGCAACTCGACGTTGTTATTATGGGGATCAGCCCGGACAATCCAAAAAAATTGGCGGCATTTGAAGAAAAAAAATCACTTAACTTTATTCTACTCGCTGATGAAGATCACAAAGTTGCCGAACAATTCGGCGTTTGGGGTGAAAAAAAGTTTATGGGCAGAATCTTTGATGGCATCCATCGCATCAGCTTTTTAATTGATGAAAATGGTAAAATCGAGAAAGTTTTCGACAAATTCAAAACCGGTGAACATCACCAAGTCGTATTGGATTATTTAAGAAAATAACGAAAAAATAGACCGCACTTTGATCTGTTCCCCCAAAGTGCGGTCTATTTTTTCACTGTTTTTCAACGCCTCATCACAAGTTTGGAGCCAATTGCCACTGATTTTTGCTATCGTCCGGTGTGGAACCAATAACTCCACAACCACTTTATTAAAATCAAGCCTTTCCTCTTCAAAAAGAAGATTTTCTTGACCATAGAGATAATTATTTGTTATCTCTTTCATTGTTGGTAAAGTGGCTTTTGTTTCCATTATTAATGCTCCCTACTTCAGTATCTAAGATATCTATGATGTAAATTCCCACAAGAATCATAGGCAATGTAAAAATGATTTACTTGCGAAAAATCTTTTTCTTCTCCATAAAATGTAACATATTCCATTTTTATAAATCCATTATAATCGGGATGCGTATAATTTTCCGCTGCAGACTTGGTGAACTGACAGCAATTCGGATTTATTTTTTTAAATTCTTCTAAATTTAAATAGTTTATCTTTTTTCTTGTTTGTTCATTATCAATAATATTAAACGGTATTTCAACTTCATTCAATGAATATAAAATTGCCTTATCAACTAATTGTTGTTCTGTATAGATATCCTGTAAAAATGCCATTTTATTGAAACAAAATCCTTTCTCTCTGAAAATACTAAATAATGCATAAAACAGCATTAATCCAACAACACTCCAAAGTATATAAAAAGAAACCGTAAGTTTTTCTTTTGATGTCTCCCCGTTATCTGACATATTTTTCTCCATTGTTATAAAAATGCTTGCTAACTTTAATTAATAAATATATCTGTCATAGAGATTACCACAAGAATCATAGGCGATATAACGCTCATAAGTCCCTTCTTTACGCATATCATCATAAAAAATAATATATTCTACGATAATATATCCTATATATGCCGGATTGGTATAGTTTTCCGGTCCTTTCTCGCTTAACTGACAACAATCAGGATTAAATTGTTTAAATTCGGTTAAGTTTGAGTAAATATGAAGTTTTTCTGATGCTCTACCATCACTATAATGCATCGTTCCCGGCATTCGTTTCATGGAAAATAAAATTGCTTTATCAATTAATTGTTCCTCTGTATAAATATCCTGTAAAAATGCCATTTTATCGAAACAGAACCCCTTTTCTCTGGAAACATTAAATGATGCACAAAACAGCATCAATCCAACAACACTCCAAAGTATATAAAAAGAAACTGTAGGTTTTTCTTTTGATGTCTCCCCGTTATCTGACATATTTTTCTCCATTGTTATAAA
>CAJPST010000097.1 GCA_905373425.1 uncultured Mesocricetibacter sp. | reverse complement strand
AGGTTATTTACGCGGTGAATATCTGTATGAACAAAAAAACGTAGCAAAAAGTGACCGCACTTTTGAATTCTTTATGAATCGTTTCCGTCTACTTGAACCCGTGCCGAAAGCCGAATTTGAACAACTCACCGGGTTGTCTCAAAGTACAGTTGAAAGTCAGATGATTTTTGCGCTTAAACAAGGCTATATCACTGAAAATACTGATAGTTGGCAAATTACCGAACATGGCAAACTGTTTTTAAATGAACTGTTGGAACTGTTTTTAGAGAGTGAATGATGGAATAATAACCATAGCTCATTTGCTTACCATATATAATCTTAGAGAAAACAACCTCATGAATGAATTGATAAATATTTATATTAATCACGGAATTAGTTTATTTGAAAAAGGGGAAAATACGGTAATCATTCCGATAAACTTATCCATTGATATTGTCGATATCTTGGGGTGTTTAAACTTATTCATTTTAGGTGGCGATATATATAGAAAACATGATAATAAATTTGAGCATACTTATGATAGTTGGTATTACGAGGGGAATATTCAAAGTGAAAGTATTACAAAAGCAAAAACATATTTAGATTCGCTAAAAAATCAAAATTTATATGTGTCATTTGTTATTAAATAAAAAACATAGAGTATATGTACTAAATGCTATTCTCCCACACTACAAGATAAAAGACAGATGATGTAAACATACAGTAAAGCACAAAAACAAAGTAAAAATGAGTGGTAAACACAATTACGCTTGTTTATTCTCCCCATTAATATTAAAGTAAAGTAATGATTCCCTGTTAATTAAGGACAAAATATGGATCAACTTGAAATGAAAAAAGCTGCAGCCAATGCAGCATTACAGTTTGTCAAACCGGATATGATCGTGGGCGTAGGTAGCGGTTCGACGGTAAATTGCTTTATTGAAGCGCTCGGCTCAATGAAAGACGAAATCAAAGGTGCTGTCGCCGCGTCCAAAAATTCGGAAGAATTACTGAAAAAACAAGGTATTGAAGTATTTAGTGCGAATGATGTGTCAAGTTTAGATATTTATGTGGATGGTGCAGACGAAATCAATCCGCAGAAAATGATGATTAAAGGTGGAGGCGCAGCACTGACACGTGAAAAGATTGTGGCTTCATTAGCAAAAAATTTCATCTGTATTGTGGATAGTTCAAAACAAGTGGATGTGTTAGGCTCTACGTTTCCATTGCCGGTAGAAGTAATTCCGATGGCGCGTTCGCAGGTAGCTCGCAAACTGGTTGCACTCGGCGGTTCACCGGAATGGCGTGAAGAGGTAATAACCGATAACGGAAACGTAATCTTGGACGTATATAATTTCCCGATTATCAATCCTGTGCAAATGGAAAAAGAATTAAATAATGTTGCAGGTGTGGTAACTAACGGTATTTTTGCCTTAAACTCAGCAAATACAGTGATTGTCGGCACGCCTACAGGCGCAAAAATTATAAAATAATTAAGGAAAGCAAGCATGACAACAAAAGTGTCTTTAGACAAATCCAAAATTAAATTCTTACTTTTGGAAGGTGTGCATCAAAGTGCCGTTGATGTATTACAAGCAGCAGGTTATACCAATATTGAATATCACAAAAAAGCCCTTGACGGCGATGAACTGAAAAATGCGATTAAAGACGCACATTTTATCGGCATCCGTTCACGCACTTTTTTAACTGAAGAGGTATTGGCACACGCAAACAAGTTAATCGCAATCGGTTGTTTCTGCATCGGAACCAATCAAGTTAATTTAGAAGCGGCCAAAGCGCGTGGCATTCCGGTATTCAATGCTCCATTTTCCAACACCCGTTCAGTGGCAGAATTGGTATTAGGCGAAATTTTATTACTAATGCGCAATATTCCGCAGGCCAATGCTGAAGTTCATCGTGGTATTTGGAACAAATCTGCAGTCGGCTCCCATGAAGTACGCGGCAAAAAACTTGGTATTATCGGTTATGGTCATATAGGTTCGCAATTAAGTATCGTAGCGGAGGCGCTCGGTATGCATGTGTATTTTTATGACATTGAAAACAAACTGCCGCTCGGTAATGCTAAGCAAGTACGAACGTTGGAAGATTTACTTAGCAGTTGTGATATCATTTCTCTGCATGTACCGGAAAATGCTTCCACCAAAAACCTGATAAATGCAGAACGTATCGCACAATTAAAACAAGACAGCATTCTCATTAATGCGGCGCGTGGCACTGTGGTGGATATTGACGCATTGGCTGAGGCACTAGAAAAAGGTCATATCCGTGGTGCGGCAATTGACGTATTCCCTGAAGAACCGGCCTCAATTAATGAAGAGTTCGTTTCACCGTTGCGCCGTTTTGACAACGTATTACTCACTCCTCACATCGGCGGTTCCACTGCGGAAGCGCAAGAAAACATCGGTTCCGAAGTGGCGGGTAAATTTGTTAAATATTCCGATAACGGCTCGACACTTTCGTCCGTCAACTTCCCGGAAGTATCATTACCGGAGCATATAGGAACCAAGCGTCTGCTTCATATTCATGAAAACCGTCCGGGTATTTTAACCAAACTAAACCAAATTTTTGTGGAAGCCAATATCAACATTGCGGCACAATACCTGCAAACCGATCCGAAAATCGGTTATGTTGTAGTGGATGTGGAAGCGGAAGATAGCAACAATTTACTGGCCAAATTAAAAGAAATCGACGGCACCATCCGTGCACGCGTATTGTTTTAACGGCGCCTTGAAAACGACATAGACAAAAGTGCGGTAGATTTTCAACCTGTTTTTTGCTTAAAAAACATTGAAAATTCTCACCGTACTTTTATGTTAGAGCTTATTCAATCAGCCATCGCGGAAAGCTAGTGATACCCTATTACCGAATAGGAAAATCTCTCGCAAGCTGATTGTCGCATTCGATACCAAGGCTTCGCTCTCATTTCACAAAAACTACTGCCGATAATTCGCTAAAAATCGAGCGAACTTCCCTAGTGCTTCTTCAATTTGATGTACATACGGCAATGTCACAATGCGAAAATGATCCGGTGCCTGCCAGTTGAAACCACGTCCGTGCACTAATAACACTTTTTCCTGTGCCAATAGATCGAACACCATTTTCTCATCGTCGTAAATATTAAAACGTTTAATGTCGATTTTTGGAAACATATATAATGCCCCTCTCGGCTTCACGCAACTAACACCGGGAATCTGATTTACCAGCTCATAGGCGCGATTGCGCTGTTCAAGTAAACGTCCGCCCGGTAAAATCAACTCATTAATACTCTGATAACCACCTAGTGCGGTTTGAATGGCATGCTGCATCGGCATATTTGGGCACAAACGCATCGCCGCCATCATATCCAGCCCTTCTATATAGCCTTTCGCTTTCGTCTTCGGTCCGGTCAGAATCATCCATCCTTGACGGAAACCACACACCCGATAAGCTTTGGACAAACCGTTAAAAGTAATCACCATCAAATCCGGCGCAATGCCCGCGATATGATGATGAACCGCGCCGTCATATAAAATTTTATCGTAAATTTCGTCGGCATAAATTAACAGATTATGTTGTCGTGCAATTTCCGCAATTTGCTCCAACAGCTCTTTGCTGTATACCGCACCGGTCGGGTTGTTTGGATTAATAATAACGATTGCCTTGGTACGCGGAGTGATTTTGCTTTTAATATCATCTAAATCAGGAAACCAATCAGCCTCTTCATCGCACAAATAATGTACCGCCTTACCACCTGAAAGGGTAACGGCCGCGGTCCACAAAGGATAATCCGGCATCGGCACCAAAACCTCATCGCCATCGTTTAATAACGCCTGCATAGACATGGTAATTAGTTCGGAAGCTCCGTTGCCTATATATACGTCATTAACTGTCGCGCCCTGAATCCCTTTGGATTGGTAATACTGCACAATCGCTTTACGCGCGGAATATAATCCTTTGGAATCACCATAGCCCTGTGCTGTCGGCAGATTACGGATCACGTCCACCAAAATTTCATCGGGCGCTTCAAAACCAAACGGAGCGGGATTACCGATATTAAGTTTTAAAATTTTATGCCCTTCTTCTTCCAAACGCATCGCCTCTTTATGCACCGGCCCGCGAATATCGTAACAAACGTGTTCTAATTTATCGGATTTGGGAAACAGTTCCATTTTTTGTCCTTACTGTTGAAAACTAGCGGAAAATTAACCGCACTTTACCGCTATTTAATGCGGAATAAAAGATTTACTAAAAAATTATTTTAATTTGAGGTAAAATATCGGCTATTTCATTCTTTTTTAAGCCTAATTTTAACCGTAATGGATCCTTTACAAACCTTATACCAACAATTAAGTGAGCAATTGAATGCTCATCAGAAAAATAACAATAGCCCGATTATCAGTGCATTTCATGCCAAATCAGCGCTATTCGACAATTTTCTGCCATGGTTAAAAGCACAAAACAGCTATCCGCAATTTTATTTGCATTTACGTGATGGTTCACAAAAGTGGGCTGCAATAGGCGAAGTACGGTCTTTTTTCAGCACTATTCATGCGCGAGATTTCGTCAAACAATTCAATTTGCCTCTGCTTGGCGGTTTAACCTTCGATAAACAAAGTTATTTTTTCTTGCCTCGCATTTTATTAATTCAGCAAGAAGATGCGGTTCACGCTACACTTTTTGTAGATAATCAAAATGATAGCGAAGCTGAACGGCACGCAGCATTTAACACATTAGAAACACTAAAAAAACAGACCGCTCTTTCTGAACTTGGACAACCTGCTGAATTGGTCGAGCAAAGAGCCGATCAAACGCAATGGTACGAGTGGGTAGAAAAAGCATTAAGTACAATCCGTTCCGGCGAATTGAATAAAGTCGTGCTTGCAAACCGCACGACATTTAAAACGGTTAATCCGCTAAATGCAGTCGACTTCTTGGCTGAAAGCGAAAAACATAACAAAGGATGTTATCATTTTCTTTTTGCTCAAAATGCCGAACGGACTTTTCTGGGATCCAGCCCTGAGCGACTTTATGCCCGTCACGGTAACCGTCTTGAAACCGAAGCGTTGGCAGGCACAGCCTTGATGGATGAAAACAGCGGACAGAGTCAGGCATTAGGTGATTGGTTGTTGCACGACGAAAAAAACGTACGGGAAAATTGGCTGGTGGCTGAGGGAATCTGCCACAACTTAAATCAATTCGCCAACCACATTAAAATCGATGAATTAGAATTAAAACCACTACGTCAGGTTCAGCATTTGCGACGTCATATTTCGATTGAATTAAAACCGGATTGCAGTGATCACGATTGTCTTACTGCTATTCACCCAACGGCGGCAGTATCGGGTTTACCACAACAGGCAGCAATCCGATTTCTGCAAAACACCGAAAATTTCGACCGCACTTGGTATGCAGGAACCCTAGGATTTATGGGGCCTGACAGCGCAGAGTTTTGCGTTACCATTCGTAGTGCTTTCATCGAACAAAATAAAATCAGTATTTTTGCCGGTGCGGGTATTGTTGAAGGTTCAGTTCCCTTGTTAGAATGGCAGGAAATTGAACGTAAAGCCACCGGATTAATATCCTTATTAAACCCTAAATTTGAGAACACGGAACATTGATATGTCAGTAAGCACCTTTAATCGTTGTTGGGCAAAAGTGATCCTTGAGACACTATCTCGTCATGGTGTGAAACACTTTTGTATAGCTCCCGGCTCCCGCTCTACTCCATTAACCCTTGAAGCGGTGCGCTTGCAGGAAGGTCGTCGTGCAACTTGTCATACTCATTTTGATGAACGGGGATTAGGCTTTTTTGCATTAGGTTTGGCTAAATCAACACACTCACCGGTGGCGGTTATCGTTACCTCCGGGACTGCTGCGGCAAATCTCTATCCGTCGATTGTGGAAGCGCGTCAAAGTGCAGTCAATCTAATCATATTAACGGCAGATCGTCCCGATGAACTACTTGAATGCGGTGCGAATCAGGCCATTTTGCAAAAAGATATGTTTGGCGATTATCCGTTGGCAGCTGTAAATCTGCCTCGCCCAAGCCCTGAATATCCCGTAAACTGGCTAATTTCCACACTTGATCACGCTTGCCATCAACAACAAAAACAAAACGGTGTCGTGCATCTTAATGTGCCTTTCGCTGAACCATTATATGAAGCGGACGAAGCGGAAATTGACACACATCCTTGGCTTTCAGGCGTTCAACGCTGGCTAAGCCAACATAAATATTGGGCGGATCATCAAGCGCCACAACTAGAAGTGTTAATGCATGAACATTGGGATAATTGGCGCACCAAATGTGGCGTAATCGTCGTCGGTAAGTTACCACTGGAACAAGCCATGGGTATTCATGCTTGGGCGGCAACAATGGGATGGATTTTATTAACTGATATTCAATCCACCGTTGAACCTAGCCTGCCTTATGCAGATATTTGGCTCGCCAATAAAACCGTACGCGAAAAATTATTACAAGCGGATTTGGTAATTCAACTCGGCTCGCATATTATCAGCAAACGCATTAATCAATATCTAGCTGATTTTAAAGGTGAATTTTGGTTAGTGGACGAAAACCCGCTACCACGGGATCCTTATCATCACCTCCAAACCCGCTTTATCGCCAAAGTTCACCATTGGTTGCGCGCACATCCACCGCTGAGACAAAAACCTTGGTTGTTGGAGCCGCTGGCGTTATCCAATTTCTGTGCAAGTTTTATCGAACAGCAAGTCGGCGGTGGTTTAAATGAAGCTTCATTGGCTCACCATATCGAACGCATTCTACCTAATAACGGAATTCTGTTCCTCGGTAATAGTTTGTTTGTGCGTTTAGTTGATGCCTTGGCCAAACTGCCTGAAGGCTATCCGGTTTACACCAACCGTGGTGCGAGCGGAATTGATGGCTTATTGGCAACTGCTGCAGGAATCGGTGTCGGTTCGGGACAACCTGTAGTAGCAATGCTCGGTGACATATCCACCTTATATGACCTTAACTCACTGGCATTATTTAAGAAAATCAACCAACCAACAATTATCTTTGTTATCAATAACAATGGTGGTGCAATTTTTGATACATTGGCTGTCGATCCTGAAGTGAAAAACGAATTCTATCGCATGCCGCACAATATGGAGTTCTCACAAATCGCTTCAACTTTTGATCTCAAATATGCCCGTCCTTATACTTGGGCAGATTTAAGCTCTGTGCTGAAACAAGCGTATTATCGTAAAGAAACGACGCTAATTGAAATCAAAGTCGGTCCAAGTGACGGTAGCAACATCTATAAGCGCCTGATCGAACAAATTCGCTATGCGGTGATTGGTGCATAAGTATAATTATCCTCTTATTTCAAGAGGATATTTTATGGAGAAAAAATGCCTGCCTTAATTTTTCTGCACGGTTTACTCGGCACACAAGAGGATTGGCAGCCGGTAATTGAAAAACTCGCTAAAAATCAACCGCACTTTTTCTCCTATTTTCGTTGTATTGCCGTGGATCTCCCGTTACACGGCGAAGCAAAATCCGTCAATGTCGTTAATTTTGAAGAAGTTTGCGCTTATTTATCGCAAAAAATCAAACTTTTGGTAGAAAACCAGCCATTTTTTCTAATCGGTTACTCCCTTGGCGGGCGCATCGCTTTATATTATGCGCTACAGGCACAATGTGAAAAAGGCAACTTGCAAGGGTTGATATTAGAAGGCGCTAATCTTGGCTTGCAAACAAAAGCTGAAAAGCAAGTACGCCAGCTGCATGATCAAAAATGGGCGACGCGCTTTGCTACCGAAGATCCACACAGCGTACTGAATGATTGGTATCGCCAACCGGTTTTTTCCCATTTAAACGAACAACAACGTGCAGAGCTAATTCTTAAACGTTCAGCGAATTGTGGTGAAAACATTGCTAAAATGTTGTTGGCCTGTGGCCTTGCAGAGCAGCCAGACTTTAGTGAAAAAGTGCGGTCAAATTTTTTACCGATTTATTATTTCGTCGGCGAAAAAGATCTGAAATTCAAACAAATGGCACTAGACAATTATTTGAACTACACTATTATCGAAAACGCAGGACATAATGCTCACGCAGAAAATCCACAAAAATTTGCCGAAAAACTGACCGCACTTTTGGACAATCATTCACTATCTATCAAATAAAATCCGCCCAAACATAGCTTCGCTATCAGTTATAACATATTCGAATTTCATCTAAAAACAATTGAAAATTCGTTAGCGTGAAACAGCATTTGCTTTTATTATATTTTTCATAGATTTTATTCAAAAAGAGGAAAGCAAATTGTCTACATTTCAAATTCACACTATCGAAAGTGCCCCTGAGGCTTCACAAGAAGCCTTAAAAATAGTGCAACAAAATAACGGTTTCATCCCAAATTTAATCGGCGTTCTAGCGAACGCGCCCACTGC